>JAUSJM010000011.1 GCA_030647265.1 bacterium | reverse complement strand
ACCAGAAAAACCTCAGAAAACTTCCAGACAACCAGCAATTCTCACTACCCATCCTTTGAACTGGAAACCTCCAGCTAATCATCCTTGGAGAAAATCATTTAAATCCCATTAGGGGAGGACATTTCTACTTTGGACTGACAGGAGCAGATCAAGGTTAAATATTAGTCGAACAGGAGCGATGAATATTGAACTGCTCCTGCCACTTGCAAATTCTATCATAGAAAACTGGAAAATAGGAATGTTTGAACCTGAAATATTAATTCCTAAGGTTAATGATAGTTGCCCAAACTATATTTTTTAGTGGTATAATAAACCCATGAAAGACTTACAGTTTAAAGTATTAATTGAACAAGATGAAAATGATGTATACGTAGCCTCAGTGCCAGAACTTCCTGGCTGCTATACCCAGGGTAAAACATTAGAAGAAGTTAGAGAAAGAATTAAAGAGGCAGTTGAACTAGTCTTAGAAGAAGAACCTGAGCTTAAAAAGGAAAAACTCTCTTCTCCGAAAGCATCTTCTCACTTTTTTGGTATTGAGGAGATAACTATTAGAAGTTATGCCTAAGTTATCTCCAATTAGTGCAAAGGAGTTAATGAAGATCCTCGAAAAGCAAGGCTTTCAAGTAGTTCATCAAAAAGGTAGTCATGTTAGATTAAAACATTCGGACGGCAGGAGGACTACTGTTCCAATGCACTCTGGCGAAAATGTAGGAGTGGGCTTATTAAGAAAGATCCTCAGAGATACAAATATTTCTCGTGATGAATTCGAAACATTAAAGTAACCTCAAAAAAATTCAACAAATCCAGTATAATAGATCTATGAATACTGATGATCCAAACCCAATACCAATGAGTGATAATCAGCAACAGGTAACAGATTCTAGTAGTGATTCTGGTCAACCAATGGCAGATTTAGTTGATGTACTACAATCAGTTGATACTGAATCCCCAGAAGCGAATCTAAATGCCACCAGTATTGAGGATAATAATGGTGATCGGATAGAGCTAAATGAGGATCCACCTAATTTCGAGTCATCGAGAAATCAAGCTCCGCTTATTAAGAAGTAGGACCTTGAACTTATGGATACTAATCAAACAGAACAGAAATTATTTGAAAGCGAATTTAGTACAAACAACCTCTCGATGATGGAGGAAATTGTTGGTGACAGAGAAGTACCAATATTTTTAGCTGAATGGTTAAAAAATGGACTTAATGCTAGTGCAGCTTACAAAGCCCTGCACCCAAAAGTCAGTGATGCTTCAGCCAGAGTGCTAGGCTCAAAAAAGTTAGCAAAGATTAACATTTCGGCTATTTTAGCGGGATATGATATTGGCTATAGCGATTATATCCTGGGTCTTAAAGAAGGCTTAGCTGCGACTAAACTCAATGAACAAACAGGAGAAAAAGTACCAGATTATAGAACTAGACTAGAGTTTCATCGAATTCTAGGTAAATTATTAGGGTTTTAACTAACTAAGCCACCCAAATTTTGCTACTAAAAAAAGCAATAAACCTAAGCTGCAGTAGAAAAAGAAAAAAACATAAGATAAAAAACAAAATTTTCCAGCGGATTATCAAAGGCACTACGAAAAATACAGGAAAAGCTACTAGCACATAGCGTATCATTCCAACAGAAGAACCAGAAAAAAGAGGTAATATAATGACAATTAAGGAATAAAGGAAGTAAGTTATATTTAATTTCCGAAAGACTGCAATCAACAATAAAAGAAATGCAACCGAGGCAGCCCAATCATAAAAGACAAAAGAAAGGCTTGGTCTTACCCAACCCATTATTAACAATCCTCCATAGTTTATGAGCGGAGTTAAAGGGAAAGTTAGATTACAACGATTACTAACTTGACACCAAGCCTGTTGAGCTTTGGCAAAATAGAGAGCATCCCCAAATGCAATCTGTAAATAAAGCATATAAAAACCTAGTCCAAGCAAACAAAACATAAAATATATTAATTTCTTATCTAAAGACTGTTTAATAGTTAAGTAAGCAATTGCTGTACCAACTCCTGCTAAGCGTGTCACACTTGTTAATCCTCCTACTAGGCTTCCAAGGAAATATAATCGTTTCTCTAGTAGCAGAAATGAAAGCAAGGTTAAAGTGAGAAAAAGACCCTCTGTGTATCCTGCAAGTAGAAACATCGTAGATGGAAATGTAGCAAAAAATATTAGTGCATACTTTGCTTTAGTTTGTCCTATTAACCTAGAAGCTAAAACATAGAATAAAATAAAAGTAGTTAGTCCCAAAATGAAGGTCAGAAAATATACTGCAGCATAAATAGGAATACCAGATAGAGAGATTACTTTTATAAGTAGTGACCATAGAGGGAAGAATGCCTGTTGAGGGTATTCATAACCTTTTAATGCAATGCCAATATAATGTCCTACATCCCAATAAGTTGTCCAGGATAAATAAATTCTCTGGTATAGACTTACAGATGCCTCAGTCATTTTGTAATGAGGTTGTAGAAAAATTTGATACAACATAACAACTAAACGCCAGACCAGATAAACTGTCATAGGATAGGAAATTATGGAAATGTATTTTTTAAACATTATTCTTGATTTAAACAACTCCATGTAATTAAATTATATCCATATCAGAGGTCTGAAAATCAACCTCAAAGTTTTTGTATAAATTCTAACAAGGTAGCTTTGGTATAATCCTTTCATGGATGAGGAATTGGATTATTCAAAATTTAAGTATGTCCTCTATGCTCGTAAATCCACAGATGATCCGCAAAGGCAGGTTCGATCCATAGGCGACCAGATATTCGAGTGTAAACAACTGGCTGCTAGGCTAGGAATAAATGTGGTTAAGGTCTTAGAAGAAACAAAATCAGCCAAGAAGCCAAATAAACGACCACTATTCAGACAAATGCTTAATGACCTGAAAAAGGGTATCTATGATGGCATATTAGCCTGGAATCCAGATAGATTAGCTCGGAATATGAAAGAAGGTGGAGAGATTATAGATATGATTGATGAGGAGGAAATAAAGGATCTCAAGTTTGTTACTCACCACTTTTCAAAAGACGCTAATGGCAAAATGCTTTTAGGAATGAGTTTTGTTTTGAGTAAACAATATAGTGATGATCTATCTCAAAAGGTAACAAGAGGTGTCAGAAGAAACTTTGCTGAAGGTAAATCAGCAATTCCTAAGCATGGCTATATAAGAACTGAGGAAGGTTATTACAAACCAGATGGTAAAAGCTTTGAGTTAATTTGTACAGCTTGGGAGCTAAGATCAAAAGGTGAATCCTTAGAGGATATAACTAAATTTATGAATGATAACAATTATTCAAAAGTTATTAAACGAACGGGCAGAAAAGTTGATATGGATATAAAGATTTTAACTGATATTTTCCATGATCCTTTTTACTATGGAATTTTAGTTCAGGCTAAACAGACAGTAGATTTAAGAGAAATTTACACCTTCCAGGCTGCTACAACTGAGGGTATTTACAATCAAGTTCAGGAACTATCCGTGAGAAGACTAAAGCCTTTTAATACTAAACGCAGATTAGCATTTTATCCCTTGAAAGCTATGGTTAGATGTTCCTTTTGTGGGCATAATATGGTAGTTGGTCCCTCAACTGGCAGTAAGGGGAAAAGATACTTAAATTACAGATGTGATAATAAACTCTGCACAAGAAAAAAGAGATCCATAAGAGCCAAAGAAATATTTAACTGGATTTATAACTTCTTAAAAGATGGACTTAATTTAACTGAAGCTGATTATAAGAGATATTATCATGATCTTACCAAACTCACAGATGATAAAAGGCAGAAAATAGGCATTGAGATCCACAGTAAACAAGGCAGATTAAAAGTTATTGACCAGGAGATAAAAGAACGCTCTTTAGGACTTCTACAGCTCAATATTCAACCCACGGTCAAGAAAGTTAATGAAGATAGGGTGTTGGAACTTGAGCAACAAAAAGAGGAGTTAAATAATCAGATTACTGGATTAAAAGATCAATTAACCGATCCGGAGAAAGATAAGCTATCTATCGAACAATTCTTGAACCTATCTAAAAATGCTGGTGCAATAATCCAATCGGCTGATGCAATTATAAAAGATAAAATTTGCAGGGAAATATTCTTGAACTTCACTGTTAACGAAGAGAAAGTATTGTCATACCAGCTTAAACCACACTTTGAGGAAATGATAAAACACCACCAAAGTACTACTAGTCGGGGACCAGGGAGTTGAACCCTGTGCCTCCTGTTCCCAAAACAGGCGTTCTACCGGTGAACTAGTCCCCGAAATGTGCCGCGGGTGGGAGTCGAACCCACAAAGCTTGCGCCATTGGATTTTAAGTCCAACGTGTATACCATTCCACCACCGCGGCAAACAAGCTTATCTAAGACTCAAGTATTGTACCAAATTTATCGGTGCTGTTAAAATATCAAAGTGAAGAAAAAAAGAAAATATAAAGATTTTCGCCTGCTGCCTGCCTCTTTAATTTCCGGAGCTTTAATAGGCCTGGCTGTTATCATACTTAGTGTAACTGTCCATTCCATCTATTTTTCTCCCTCATCCACTTCCATCTCAAAGGCAGAAATTATTCCTCAACTTCTAAAACCAAAGCCCCAAAAAATTCTTACACCCACTCCTAAAGTTAGCTCTTCAATTTATGTTCCCCAAACCATGGGAAACCAGCTGAAGGTACCCATCCTAATGTACCATTACATCAGTAACAACCCCAATCCTGAGGACCGTCAGCGTGATAGCCTGGCTACTCCCCCTGATAAATTTGAGGAGCAGCTGCAATACCTTTCCCAAAACGGATATGTCACTATTACCTTGGACACTTTGTATGCTGCCTTAAAAAAACAGGTCACGCTGCCCTCAAAACCGATCATCCTAACCTTTGACGACGGTTACATTGATTTTTTCATTAACGCCTATCCTATACTGCAAAAATACCACTTCCAGGCAACAGTTTTTATCCCCACCGGACTGATGGATCAAGGTTATTATCTGCACTGGGACCAGATAAAACAGATGCAGGAATCAGGTTTAATTCACTTTGCAGCTCATTCCGTCCATCATTACCAGCTGACTGCCCTTTCCCGGCAGGAAGCTTTGTATGAGATGACGGAAAGTAAAAAAATTCTTCAGGAGAAACTTGGTGTTCCCATAAATTTCATGGCTTATCCTTACGGCTCGGTTAATCAGGAAGTTATTAATTTGGCCGGAGAAGCAGGATACTTAGGTTCTGCCGGAACTTGGAGAGGAAACATTCAGTCGGAAGGTATAATTTACAACATGCCCCGTCTCCGTATTAACGGTTTAATAGATATGAAAACATTTACCGAGCTTCTTTAAAATCAGCTGGGAAAAGGGTTTAACGGTTATCTTGTAAAGGCCTTGCTTCGTTAACCACTAACTTTCGTCCTTCAATATCGGTTTCGTTCATCTCTTCTACCGCTTTCATCGCTTCAGCGTCATCAGAAAACTCGACAAATCCGAAACCGCGACTGCGGTTTGTTTGACGGTCCATAATGACATTAGCTGAGGTTACGGAAGGATATTTCTGGAAAAGTTCAGCAAGCTTTGTATTATCTACTGACCAGGGAAGATTACCAATGTATAACTTCTTCAATTTATTAACCACGTTCAGTTACATGAACGTGGGTACCAATCTGTACTCTTTCACCTCCTTTCTAAATAAATCTTATCCAAACTTTTACAAAAAGTAAAGCTTTTAGTAAAAAGCGGGATAAAATTGAGAACTTAAGGGGAAGCGGTTATAAGGAATAATATAGTGGCTCTTCGAATTCGTTATTTAACTGCGACTCTGCCTCCAGTCTTTTCATATCCTTAATTACCAGTAAACGTCCGAGATGAGAAATTAAGCCCTTACGTTCTAGTTTTTTCATTTCCAAACAGGTTGTTTCCCTGGTAATGCCCACCAAAGTAGCAATATCTTTGTGGGTTAATGGTACATCAACTATTACTTCGTCCTTTTGCTTGACGCCAAACCTTTTAGCACAAGTAAAAAGGGTAGCTGCCACTTTGTTGTAAGCCCTGCTGGTTATTAAATATTCCATGCGGTTTAACATTCCCCCAAAACGTACCATCAGATTGCTGGTTAAATCGTAAAAAAGATCTGGGCGGTCCTTAACGAAGCTTAAAAATTGATCGCGGGGGAAACGCCAAACTTCCAGGTCGGTGATAGCTTCCATATAATAAGGATTAGGGGCATCCTTGACTTCCCAAAGCATGGGAAAAAGATCACCGGGTTTTAAGATACTCAAGGTTAGTTCTTCCCCAAGTTCCGAAATACGGTAGACCCGGACATAGCCGTTTTTAATATAAAATATGTCGCTTATGCCGTCGTCTGCATGCAGGACAATATCCCTTTTACGGAAACAGAGAGGCTTATATTGCATGAAAAAATTATCTAATGTTTGTAAAGCAGTCATAAGAATTAAAAAAATTTGGTGTAATTTTCTTAAAAAACATGTTTCTTAATTTATAAGAATTAAAAAAATTATAAAGTCCACCCATAAAAAATACATAAAGATATAGTAAGAATCGAGATATAATCTGGATTACAACTAAAGATGATTTTCAAAAGAGATTTTTACCGACAAAACGCGGTGATAGTAGCTCGGAAATTGTTAGGATCATATCTGGTCCACCAATCTCCTGAAGGGAAGACCGTCGGAAGAATTGTGGAAACCGAAGCCTATTTAGGGAAAGATGATCCGGCTTCCCATGCTTACCGGGGGAAAACCAGGAGAAATGCCGTGATGTTCGGGCCGCCCGGTCATGCTTACATCTATTTTACCTATGGCATGCATTATTGCTTTAATGTGGTAACAGGTAAGAATGGGGTAGGAGAGGCAGCACTTATCAGGGCTCTGGAACCTCTCGAAGGTTTAGAACTGATAAAGCAAAGAAGAAAAACAGTGAATGTCTACCAGCTTTGTTCAGGTCCTGCTAAACTGGTCCAAGCCATGGGAATTACTCCGGATTTAAATGGATCAGATCTGACTTCCGGTCCTCTGCAAATATTTACTGCGGGCATAGATAATGAGAAAATAGAAATTATTACTGCTCCCAGAATTGGTATCTCCCAGGCCCAAGACCTACCCTTACGTTTCTATATTAAAGGTAACAGCTATATTTCCCACTAATCTCACAAAGTTCTTACCTTTTTAATAATTGTTTCCTTACCTTGAGTATCTACTATAGGGATGTCTTATCTTGTATGCCACACCTTAATTTGATTTTAGTGTTTACCATCACCCTGGTTTTACTCTCAACTTTCTATGCCCTTCAGGCCTCCAATCAACTGAAAAATACTGATTCCCAAAATACCCCTACTCCCACACCAACTTCTTCTAATAACCGGAAGTTTTCCCCGCCCCAGGGGAATTATTCCTCTGATTTTGTCTATCCCCATGCTACTCCGACCCCAGATTTTAGCTCCTTTAAAAGTTCAGACGATACTACTGCTATCACTAACTGGTATAGAGAAAAGATTAAAAGTCTTGGCATGAGCACCACCTCATTCGTGCAAACTAACACTAATGGCAACGTATTAAATAAATTAGTAGGGAGCGACGGTCAAAAAGAGATCGAGGTGGAAATCAGTAAAAAAAGCAGCTCGAAGGAGGCAAAGATAGTTTTAAATGTTAATTAGCAGACCTGTAAACTTAAATTTTTTAAATAGGCTTTCTTTAGGAAATAGGGTTAGTGAGAAAAAATTACTCGCGGTTATAGTAATTCTGCTATTTGCCGGAGTAGTTTTAACAGTTTTATCAAAAACCAGAACAGCATCTGTTACCTCTGATAGCAGCCAAAAAGTGCAAATCCAGCCTGCCAAGGCAACCCTTTCCCTAAGTAAAGAGTTCAGTTTTCCGGTGAAAGACGATAGTGGTAAACAGATAGGAGAGATTAAGTATTTAATGGAAAGCGCTGAAAAAAGGGATGAGATCATTGTGAAAGGACAGAAGGCAACTTCTGTCGGAGAAAGAACTTTTCTTATTCTTAACTTAAAACTGAGCAACAATTCTAATAGTGGAGTAGAACTAAAGACCCGGGATTTTGTCAGGCTTTCTATTAATAACGGCTCTGAATGGCTGGCTCCGGACATCCACAACGATCCGGTTGAAGTACAAGCCATCTCCACCAAATATACCCGACTGGGATTCCCTATCAATGATAGTGACACAAATCTAAAGGTTCAGGTAGGTGAAATTAACGGGGAAAAACAGGTATTTGACTTAAATTTCTAAAAACTTACGTATTACAAGCCTCCTCAGATTTGTAAATAGTCCACTTTAAGATTAACTTAAACCTGATATTTCACTTCCTTACAGTAAATACATGACACATATTATCTTCTATAGGGTGAACTATTACTAATCTCTTACTTTTTCTTTATAGGTTTTTAATTAGTTATCTATAAGATAGCTTTTAGAAGTGCCCTCGATAAAAAGAGGTCTGAAACTTCAGAAGAGGGGAGGTGAAAGATAAATGAGAATAACGAAAAGAGCAGTAACTTCAGCATTTGCCACCGCTTCACTTCTTTTCTACGCCTTTGCTACCTCTGCCTTTGCCCAGACGACAACTTTGGATATAAGTGGTAACGGTTCTGATTCAGACAACACTCTGAATGTGACCACCAGCCAAACGACGACTGTGGTTCAGGAAAATAATGCTGACATCACCAATGATGTCTATGCAAAGGCTAACACGGGAGGAAATGACGCCAACGATAATACAGGAGGAGACGTAACTGTAGATACTGGGGACGCAACAACCAATGTTGATATCAGCAATCAGGCTAACGCCAATGTCGCTGATTTACAAAACTGCGGCACCTGCGTCGGAGACACCTCCGTGACCATTTCTGGTAACGGATCTGATTCTGATAACGATGTTGACCTGGATTTAAATCACGAGACCGAACTTTTCCAGAACAACAACGCTGATATCAATAATGATGTCTATGCAAAGGCTAATACCGGGAAAAATGAAGCTGAGGATGACACCGGAGGAGATGTAACCATCCGCACAGGCGATGCTGACACAACAGTAGATATTACCAACAAAGCTAACGCTAACGTGGCCAGTATTGGTAATGGAGGCAATAACAACGGTGGAGTGAGCTTAAGAATTTCCGGAAACGGATCTGATTCTGATAACAGTATTGATCTAGATTTGGATAAATCAATAACTTTGGTTCAGAACAACAACGCTGATATCAATAATGATGTCTATGCTAAGGCTAATACCGGGAAAAATGAAGCTGAGGATAACACCGGAGGAGATGTCTTAATTGACACCGGAGATGCCTCAACCGATGTAACTGTTGACAACGCGGCCAATTTTAATTGGGCCAATGTCGACTGTTGTTTATTTGATGTTGTCGCCAAAATCCTCGGTAACGGTTCGGATTCAGATAACAGTATTAAGGCCGAGATCGATAACAATCTGGAAGTTTTCCAGAATAACTGTGCCGAACACGGACACGAAACAATCCTTTCTGTCATTGACGGACACGGAAAATGCGGCATTGATAACGATCTCTATGCCAAAGCCGATAGCGGAGACAACGAGGCTGAGGATAACACCGGACCGGTCAGCGGCGGTGATCCAACAGAGGTTAAAACAGGAGACGCTGAGTCCAATACGGATGTCAGTAATTCTGCCAACCTTAATATCCTTGGACAAGACCAATCATTAGAGCTGCCTGAGGGAATCGACTTTAGTTTCGATTTCAGCTTTGATCTTAACGATCTTTTAGGCATGCTTTCTAACCTGACGGTCTAGGGAAAAGTAATTTAGGGAGAGTAGGGTGCGCTTATAAGCACTTCAAAAGAGCACCCTACAAACCCCGAAAGAAAAGAAATGATAACAAAATTTAAAAGAATAATAAGCATTATAACCATATTATTAATGATGGTGGTGCCGGGAAGGGTTTGGGCTCTGGATGCACCTACCGCTCCTACACCTCCACCCGAGCCTACTACCGAGACAGTTCAATCTCCCACACCACCTCCGGAACCCACTACCCCCACCCTGGAAGAAACTACTACTCCCACTCCTACACCTAAACCTGAAGAATCAACCAACAACCAAACCTCTGATGACCCTTCCCCAAGTACTACTCAATCACCAGAGGAAAATTCTACCACTGATAACAGCTCTCTCACCGGTCCACAGGCCAGCGGTAATGTGGGAGATACTACTTTGAACACCGGAGATGCTTTGACTGACGGCAATATCTCTACCTTTGCCAACACCAACTTAGCAGAAACCTCTCCTTCCGAAACCTCAGAAGGAACAAACGTCACCAATTCTGGAAATGGTATGGATTCAGACAACTCAGCCAGCGTGAGTAGTGATTCCAGCCTTAATACTATTCAGGAAAATAGTGCGACAGTTACTAACAACCTTGAATTACAAAGCGACAGCGGCAGCTCTACCGCCTCTGAAAATGTGGGGGACACTATTATTTCCACCGGTGATTCTGACACTTCGGGAACAGTTGTCACTGATCTAAACTCCAACTTGGCAGGAGTAGCAGTCTCCGAATTTAACGTCGTTGACGACCAAAACGGTGATTTATTATTAGACTTTGCCGGTAACTGCATTTCCGGATGTGATATCTTTTCCAACGCTTTGGTGGAAAACTCGGGAAACGGTTCTGACTCAACCAACAGTACTGATTTAACACAAGACACTGCCAGCACCACCTTCCAAAATAATGATGCCACCTTAGAAAACAATCTCTTGCTTGGCTCAAACTCGGGAGATAACACCGCTCTCAAAAACGTGGGGGATACTACTATTCAAACCGGAGATGCCAACACCTCAGCCAACGTGATGAGTTTTCTCAACAACAACTTAAGCGGGGATGTTTTAATCGGGGTAGTCAATATCTTTGGAGACCTCATAGGAGATATCATCTTGCCGGATATCTACGGAACCAGCAGTTTGACAGCCTCCAATACAGGAAACGGTTCTGACTCCACCAACAGTGCTTCACTGGATCAAACTCTGACCGACACTACTTACCAGACAAACGATGCCCAAATCGTCAATAACTTGAACTTGCAGGCTACAACCGGGGACAACCTAGCAAGTAAAAATACCGGTGGGGACAGCACTATCACGACAGGCGATGCTAATATTACCGCTCAGGTTTTAAATGTTGTTAACTCCAACATAGACAGCGGTTATTGGTGGCTGGTTTTAGTAAATGAAGCAGGGGAGTGGACGGGAAAAATATTAGGTGCTCCGGATGGAAGCAATATGGCTGGATCAGAAGGCACGGAGTTTACTGTCAATGCAAACGGTGACATCACCGCCCAAAATATCGGCAATGGAACAGATTCCCAAAACTCAGCCACCATTGATCAATCAAGCAGCAACACCACCATACAAAATAATGTTGCCAAAATTTTAAATAACATCAATCTTTTTGCCAACAGCGGAGGAAACAGCGCTTCCTCTAACACCGGAGGTAATTCCACCATTAACACCGGAGATGCCAACGTGGTAGCAAACTTAGTTAACTTTATCAACAATAACATTGTGGGTAGCGGCAAACTCACGGTGGTGACTATCAACGTCTTTGGCAAGTGGATCGGGGACTTTGTCGGCCCCGGGCAGAAAAAGATGAGCCAGGAAACGGCAGCAAACCCTCAAGGCAGCTCTATAGACTCAACTGCTGCCATGGCCAGCCAAACATCCGCCACGAATACAACTGCCGAAAATACTGATATTCAAGCAACTTTACCCATCTTGGCTTTGAATACTGTTTTTCAAAGCACCAATCAACCGTTTGAACCGGTACAAACGCAGGTAGCAGGAGTGAAAATCTTTGCCGATCAAAGTACCAATAATTCTCAAAATGCTACATTAGGTAAAAAGAAAGTGGCTGTGAATCTGGCTTGGGGACTGCTTCTTCTGCCTCTCCTCTTAACAGGCTACATCTTTAAAAAGAAATGGAGTGAATATCATGCCTAGAAAAATTCTTATCTTATCATTACTAACTTTAGGTTACGTTATTGTCAGCAATCAAGCTCAGGCTGAGGATCTATCCATTGTCGGTAATGGGACAGGATCTTCAAGTGAAGTTAACATCACCCAAAGCACTTCGACTGATGTTAGTCAAACCAACAATGCTGACATTAGCAATGAAACACAAACTACGGCAAATTCCGGAGATAATACCGCATCGGGAAACTCCGGAGATACTTCTATCCAAACAGGAGATGTTTTAGCTTCTGAAACTATTAACAATGAGGCAAATCAGTCGGTAGCTGACAGCTCTTGTTGTTCAACCTCTACTACTGCCACAATCTTAGGCAATGGGGCAGATTCCCAAAATAACATCGCCTTAAATCAGACTGATACCACCACTGTCCGAGTTGACCAAGAGTCTAATATTACTAATTACTCATCAGGAACTGCTAACAGCGGTGGAAACGGTGCTGAGGATAATAATGGTGACATTTCTATCGAGACGGGAGATGTTGATGCCAGCCAAGAGACAAGCAATAAGAATATCAACCAAAGCCATGTTGAGGGAGCTATCGGTTCAGGAAATAGCAGCGCTAAAATTACTGGCAATGGCGCTGATTCAGTAAATTCTATTCATCTGACCCGAGACAACAACCGAGATATTTGGGTCTTAAATTCTGCTGATATCTACAATGATATTAATTGGGATGCAAACTCCGGTAATAATTTTGCCAACGGGAATTTAGGCGATGTCTTTATCAGAACCGGAGATGTTGGATTAGAGATTGTTATTGAAAACGAGGGAATAAATAGCAGCGAGGTAATACTTCGTTGCTGTGAGGAAGCAATTATTACTCCTCCCACCCCTCCGGTAAACCCTCCCCAAGGAGGGGAGGAGCCACCTTCAAGCCCCACTGCTCCCACAAGTTCACAAACCTCCGTTACCCAAGCTGCAGCAGCAGGGGGAGTAGCAGGTGAGGTGCTAGCAGAAGCAGGTGAGGTACTTCCTATCAGCGGTGATCTTTGGACTCTCATTATTACTTTAATTTCTTCATTCTTATTCTTCCTGGGATTATTCCTACGTCTCCATCCAGGGAGAGATCCAAATCTAAAAAAAGCTCAATTCGTACTTTAAAGCCTGCATTGCAGGCTTTTTTATGAAAAATATATGAACAAAATACAAATGAAAACTTTTAGATATTATCTGGGAAACAGTCTGATATTGATTTCACTTTTAATCCTAGGTTTTATTTATTACCCATATTTTTCTCTTTACTTTTCAACTCCAGATCCTCAAGTTCTATCAAATAGTCAATTTTCTATCACTATTCCCAAGATTCGGGCTCAAGCCCCTGTCATAGAGAATGTTAACCCCTGGGCTCCTTCAGATTATCAACCTTCCTTAGAGAGGGGAGTAGCTGAAGCTTCAGGATCAGCTTTACCGGGGGAAAGAGGAAACATCTTTCTTTTTGCCCACTCCTCCCAACCCCCCTGGAAGCTAACCAGATTAAACACTTCTTTTTTAAGGTTAGGGGAACTAAATTTTGGTGATCAGATTATCTTAAACAAAGATGGGAAAAGATTTATATATGAAGTTAAAGATAAAAAGGAAGTTTGGCCAAATGAAGTAAAGTACTTGCAAGAGATAAATCAATCCACCAGCTCTGATACCCAAACTCTCATCCTTCAAACCTGCACCCCCATAGGAACTTCTTTAAAAAGGCTTTTGGTTTTTGCCCAAAGAGTAAGTTAGCGGATTTCGTAGCTTAAGGTGACTGTCAGATTGATCTCGGAAGATCCTGGTTCTACTTGAGTATCGGTACTTTCTTTTCCTCCAGCTGCTTGCAGCATGGGTATGAGACGGAGTGAACCCCCAAAGTTTTCACTGTAATTGATAATTCTTCCCAAGGTAAAACCGACAATTTTGGCAGCCTCTTCTGCTTTCTTTTTGGCCTCAGTAACAGCCTGCTGTCTGGCTTCGTTTTCTGCCTTGGTTTTATCAGCCACATCAAAAGTCACTCCACTCACCTCATTGGCTCCGGCTTCAGTAGCAGCATCAATTACATGACTAGCTTTCTCCAAATCTTTAATCTTAATTCTTAAATTAGTGCTGGCCTGATAACCGTTAATCTTTTGTCTGCCTGTCTGGTAATCATAGCTGGGGTTTATATTGTAGTTGGTAGTTTGAATATCAGCAGCTTCAATACCCAACTTTTTGACACTAGCTGAGACTTGGTTAATAACCGAGTTGATCTCATCCTGAGTTTGCTGGACGGTACTTCCAGAGGCAGAAATTCCCACCGTAACATAAGCTGTATCGGGTTTGACAAAGCTTTTTCCTTCACCTGTGACATTAAAGGTATCAACTTTGGTAGTAGTGGTACTGCTTATAGAAAAGGGGATCGGCCCTGCTAAACGGATATAGGCAAAAAGTAAGATAAAAAAGACCAGGGGAGCAAGAATAATATTTACCAGAGATCTCACTTCCTTAGTATAGCTTTTCTATGAAAAGTAAACAACAAAACATTCTTTTCTGTCAAATTTTGATGCTATACTGGAAAAGTGAAGAAAATCCTGCTCGTTTTATTCATTATCCTTTCTGTCTACTTAAACCGGGCTTATGCTCATATTTATGCCATGATGGGAGATCATAACCTACCCAACCCCACCACTCAAAAAAACATAACTTTTCCCCATAAAAGTTCAACTCCCACCCTTAAATATGTTGCCTTGGGGGATAGTTTGTCTGCCGGGGTAGGAAGTAGTTCATTTAAGGATTCTTTCCCTTACCTTAGAGCAGAAAAACTGGCCCGGAAAAATTCCGTGACTTTGGTTAATTTGGCACTTCCCGGAGTTCAGAGCGCCGATGTTTTAAGAAACCAGGTTTCTTTGGCCATCCTGGAAGACCCTCAGGAGATAACCTTATTTGTGGGGATAAACGACCTGCACAACCTCCAATCTCCGGAGGATTTTGGTAAAACGTACCGCCAGATTATTCTGGAGCTCAAAAATAAAACTTCTGCCCAGATAACTTTAATCAACCTACCAAACCTGGGGTCCGATATGCTACTATATCCTCCTTATAATTTCTTATTCGACTTTCGAACCAGGCAGTTTAACAAAGTTATTACTGAAATTGGCCAAGAGGAAAACCTGAAGGTCATAGATCTTTATGATTTTACAAAGGAGATTGTTTCTAAAAATGCCGACTTTTACTCCGTTGACGAGTTTCACCCCTCAGCTTCAGGCTACAAACTTTGGGAGCAGACAATAGATGCAAATTAATGTCCTTAACCCCGTCTTTCAAACCCAACTCTTTGCCGCGATCCTAATTTTAGGACTCATCTTAACCTCCCGCAGGTTTTCTTCCCCCTCTATCTTTTCCAATTCCTTAACAGAAGAGCTGAAGGGGTTTGCTATCTTAACCATCATCTTTGGGCACATCGGTTATTTTTTATCCTCAGGTTCCCAATTTCTTTTTCCCTTATCCATTCTCTCCGGGGTAGGAGTCAACCTTTTTCTTTTCCTTTCCGGTTTAGGACTAACTCTTTCTCAGCTTCACAGACCGACTTCCATCCTCAGCTTCTATAAAAAAAGAGCTTTAAAGCTTTTCCTACCTTTGTGGATTGTGATCACTTTACTGATCATCTTAGATTACTTTTTTACCCATCAGAGTTATTCCTGGCAAACTATGCTTTCTGCCTACCTGGGTTGGTATCCTGAGGCTAATTTATATATCAATCTTGATTCTCCTTTATGGTATTTCAGTTTCTTACTTTTTTATTACCTGGTTTTCCCTTGGGCTTTTCTGCTGAAAAAGAACCTTCTTCCTCCCTTGATAATACTTCTATTTTCCTATTTTTATTTAAAACTACCCTTGCCTGTTACCCCGGACATTCTTAAACTTTATCTACTTCACACCCTTGCCTTTCCTTTAGGGATGGTTTTAGGAATAATCATTCATTTAGGGTATTTAGATAACCTCAGGGGATATTTGCAAAAATTACCTTTGGTTAATTTTGTCAGAGCCTTAACCATCCTCTTTTTGAGCATAATAGCTGCTTATACTGCCTACCATTCCGAAGTAGGTAAAGGCTTGAGAGAGGAACAGCTGATCAGTTTACTCACCACTTCAGTCTTAGTTCTTCTTTTTATGCTTAAAAATATTAAATTTAGATTGTTAAATCTTTTTGGCAAGTATTCCTATGAAATTTATCTTCTCCATTGGCCTTTAATGTACCGTTTCGATGTTTTATATAAAAACTTGCCTCCTTTTTTGGCTACTGCTTTATATTTAGGATTTTTTATCCTCTTGGGGATGTTACTGCATAGAAGCAGTGATTTAATCTTCAGGGGAACTAAAAAGTTACTTATTACCTAGATGCATCCTGTTGAGGCGGTTTTGCCGGGCTATCTCTTGTTCGTTTCTCAGTTCTATCCTTTTGGCAGTTCTTTTATCAATCTCGTCCTGGCAAATCTTATTGGAACAACGGAAGATGGTGGTAGTCATGGCGGAAAAACTCTTCTCCAATTTCTGGACCTTAGTTTCCAGCAGTATCAGCTTCGATCCACACTGATTACAAGTAGGTGAGGTTTGGGAATTATTATTCAAAGCAAGCGTATGTTATCACAAAGATCTTCTAATTTCCAGAGCTAAACTAAAATTCCTTGTGGTTTTCCTTTCACCCTGAAGTTGTTAAGATAAGATATGAAGTATTTTCTAATTATTTTGCTTCTGCTGCTCATTTCAGCTTCAACTTTAACTATTTATTTACAGCTGAATTACCCGGCTACCTCACCTCTTGTTACCGTCACTTACATGGCAGAAAATATCGGCCACAAGCACGCTAAAACAAATCGGCAGCTCATCGGTTTCCTGCCTTATTGGAGGCTGGATGACAGTAAATACCTACGCACGGATTTAATGTCCGAGGTCATCTTCTTTTCCCTCTCGGCAGATGAAAACGGTCAGATTATTAAAGTTGATGACGGTCAAACCGATCCCGGATGGAGGTGGTGGAACAGTTCTATTGTCAAAGACCTCATCACCAAAACCCAGGTGGGAGGAGGGAGATTTTCCCTCACCATAGCTATGCAGAGGAATAAAACCTTGGAAGCTTTTCTAGATAACCCTTCCTCCCAGCAAAAACTCATTCAAAACTTGTTAAAGATCGTCAAAGAGGAGCGCTTAAACGGGCTCAATGTAGATTTTGAATACGGAGGCGAGCCGGATGCCGGGTACCGAGGGAAGTTTACCGCCTTTGCTCAAAATTTAACTTCCAGCTTTCGTACCAACTCTCCCAAAACAATTTTAAGCATCGACTTTTTCCCTTTGTCTGTGGAAAAACCGAGGCTTTATGATGTAGCCAAGCTGGCTCCGCTTTTTGACAGGGTTATTGTTATGTCCTATGACTATTACTCAACTTCCTCAAAGGTGGCAGGACCGGTGGCTCCTATGGGGGGTTATAAGGAGGGAAAATATTTCTTTGATATTCAAACTACTTATGAGGATTACTTAAAAATTGTACCTCGGGAGAAGATAGTTATGGGAATCCCTTACTATGGCTGGGATTTCCCGGTAGAGGATAAAGATCAACCTTTAAGCCAGGTTCTTCCTAAAAATGATACCAACGGTTATCCGGCGGTGATGTCCTACGGTAGGATGAGAGATGATACCGATATCAACCAGGATAACTGCCGGTGGGACGAACTGGCAGCAGCTACCTGGTGTTCCTACCTGGATTCAGAGAGTCAGGTTCCCCATCAGGCTTGGATTGAAGACAACAGGTCTATCGGGACAAAGTTTGACTTTGCTAAAGCTCAAAATTTAGGGGGGATAGCTATCTGGACTTTGGGTTATGATAAAAATTATCCGGACCTCTGGCAGATGATCTCTGATAAGTTTACTGAGAAAATTTAGATCCCTTAAATAGACCTTCAACCTTGCCCGTTACGCACGCTATTGGTTTGCTCGCGGAAATTTAAAGGAGAAAACTGAGATACTTGCTGCATTAGGATCGAACCTAACATTAAAAGACCGAATGTTGCGAGTTGACGGTCTAAACCCGTTCTTGGCCATAGTCGAAGGAAAGAAACGGGTTGAAGAACTATCCAAAATGTTCGAACCTGCAGAAAAGCCCGATTTGGCGCGACAAAGTGCTTATCTTGAGCAGCTTCGTCAATCTGTGCTGAGCAGACCGGTCTAGGACCGTTTCGTCACTATAACATTTTCTTGTCATCAAATAGCTCATCCCCAATAGGTAAACCCATTTGAGCAAGTGGATTGTTGGTCAAATTTGCTTCGGTAAAAAACTGATTGTCTTTCAAAAAATTCGTTCGCACTTCCATGGGAATATATATCTTGTTCGAAGGTGATTTTATATTTTTTAGATATATATTACGAAGATTAAATGCAATTTCATCAAGCATTTCGATAATCTCTTTAGAATTTGAGCTCGCTCCTGCTTCTCCATATCTATATGTAAGGTAAGCTGTGGAAAGTTGTTCTAAAAGTTCAACAAATTCAGGATTTTGAAGTATTTCCGTGAAGTAACTATCTCTATTCTTGTATTTTCTTAGTATTTTTACTAAATCGTGTCCAATCTCTTGTTCATAGTTCAATTTTAAAATTGCTTTAATATAAAGTTCTATCGCTTGATGCATATTAGAGCATCCTGCAGCAATCCATCCGTGTTGCAAAGCATATCTTGAAGTTATATAGAATCCATCAGCATTTGTAAACAAGAATAAAAATTGCAATGTACTGTCGTGAATTAACTTAAATGGAGTTTTAGTCATACAGTTTCTAAGAGACCACGGTCACCGTAGGGTGCCCTACTTGGCTGCCGGGCTAGGATTCGAACCTAGAAATCATCTGTTCCAAAGACAGAGGTCCTACCATTAGACGACCCGGCAATATTGTATTAATTTATCAGTTGTTGAATAATTTCTTCAAAACCCGCTTCCTACCACTAGCTGATTTTAAATATTTTTCTCTCTTCCTAGCTTCTTTGTAATCACTAACTTCCTCAGTATAAATAATCTTCCAGGGAGCATACCGACTCGCATAATAACTCTTACCCTTGTTATGCTCCTCTAATCTTCGCTCTAAATCATTTGTAAAACCAACATAGCTTCTACTTAATAAAGTACTTGATAATACATAAACTATGTATTTCACATTATAACTTTACCATTAGACCCGCCTCGACTCGCAGTCGCTCGTCGACGCGAGGCGGGCGACCCGACAATAACATTTGTAATAATGAGAATTATATCTAATTTGAGAGGGAGGATCAATCTGTTGACAAGCTTTCTAAAATCTGCCCATACTAGGGTAGAGGGTAAAGGAGGTGAGGTAGTGAAAACTTTTAAATCTATAACTTTACCGTTGGTGGTTATTGGAGCTCTAAACTGGGGACTGGTAGGCTTAATCGGCTTAAACTTAGTGAGCTCTATCCTTGGAGCCGGTTCGATGTTAGAGAAGCTGGTTTACCTGTTAGTGGGATTGGCCGGACTAATGATGGCTTGGGACAAGTGGGGCAGCTCGAAGAAGTAGACCAGGGTAAAAAATAATGGTATTATCTAAATCCCCCGAAGCATCGGGGGATTTTACTGTAAATTATGTCAAAAAAGATCACCAAAGCTTTAATACCTGCAGCTGGTTTTGGAACCAGGTTCCTTCCCCAAACCAAGGCCATGCCCAAGGAGATGATGCCTTTGGTAGACAAGCCTATCATTCAAAGGGTAGTAGAAGAGTTAGTAGAAGCCGGTATTGAAACTATTGTTATAGTTACAGGTTTATACAAGAGAGCTATTGAAGATCACTTTGATAATCAGTACGAGCTGGAAGACAAACTCCTAAAAGCAGGTAAAGAAAAAGAACTGGAGGAGGTGAGGAAAATCTCAGATTTGGCAGAGTTTATCTACCTCAGGCAAAAAGGACCTGTTGGCAACGCCACCCCTATTTTGAATGCCAGACATATCATGGGAGAGGATCCCTTCCTATTGTTTTGGGGAGATGATTTTATTGATGCTGAACCCAGCAGGGCCAGACAGCTTATTCATGCTTATGAAAAATATAACTCCATGATTATTGGAGCCTTAAGGATAACTTCGGAGGATGGTTTTAAGAAATATGGGTTTGCTGGAGGAGAGGAGATCGAACCAGGAGTGATCAAGGTAAATAAAGTTATAGAAAAACCAGGGAACAGGGAAGCTTCTCCTTCTGATCTAGCTTCCATCAGTGGTTTTGTAATTACACCAGATATTTACCAGTACCTTGAGGAAGCAAGGGATAAGCTTCAAGAAGGAGAAGAGTTGGTTTACCTCTCAGGCATCCAGGGAGCAATAAATGATGGGGTTTCAGTCCATGCTATTGAACTTAAAAATGCTATCTACCGTGATACAGGAAACAAGTTGGAATATTTAAAAACAGTGGTGGAATATGGCTTAAAACACGAAGAATTTGGAGAAGAATTTAAAGATTTCCTCAAAAACCTCAAGTTCTAAACTTTTGGAGCGGGAGACGGGGCTCGAACCCGCGACATCCTCGTTGGCAACGAGGCACTCTACCACTGAGTTACTCCCGCTTCTTAGTTACCCCTGAAGGAATAAGGTTATTCGCTTTGCTCTTAACCTTACCCCGATAAATCGGGGTCGAACCTGCTTCCTACTGCGTAGAGCGCAGATCAGATTCTTAATACCACGCCATAATATTTTCCTTTGCTCGCTAAAGCGAGTACGGAAAATATGTGCCTCAGGTAGGAATCGGACCCACATAAGACGCTCTTCAGGCGCCCGCCTTGACCACGTTGGCAACTGAGGCATTTCGTCCACCTTCGGCGGACTCGAAGTAAACTTCATTATTTTACCATAGTGTTTACCCCAAGCGTTGTGAAGGGTGTGGGCTCCAGAGGACTCGAACCTCTGACCTTCTCAGTGTAAATGAGACGCTCTAACCAACTGAGCTAGGAGCCCTGGTGCCGGGAAGAGGAGTTGAACCTCCACGCCCTTGCGGGCACTACCACCTCAAGGTAGCGTGTATACCATTTCACCATCCCGGCACAAGTGGGCGAGAGAGGAGTCGAACCTCCACGAGCATAAGCTCACAGCGTTCTGAACGCTGCATGTCTACCATTCCATCACTCGCCCGTTAATGGTAACTGATATTCTATCAAATTTTAACCCTGATTTCTTCTGATATATTAAACAATAATTGACAAATGGAGCTGTTCTCTTTAATTTATCCTTAGTGAAAAATCTGAGCCTTTGTCTAACCTGGTATTTAGCCACCATCTTCACCATGGTCTTTGCCCTCGCTCTCTTTATCTATACCTCTCTTCCTCACCAAATCTCCACGCTTACCGGATCCACCTATCAAAGCTATAAAGCTTTACCCCTTAACCTCACTTCAAATAGTCTGGAAATTAACATCGGCAAAGGAGACGCCCGGGAACTTATCGTAGCCAACTTCTTTAAGGGTTATTACACCCCCTTAAGCAGTTTTGCCAGAGAATTTGTCACAACCGCCGACCTTTACCATTTAGATTACCGGCTTATGCCCGCCATCGCCATGCAGGAGTCAAACGGCGGGAAAATTCTTCCTGCCAACTCCTACAACCCCTTCGGATACGGAGTTTTTGGCAAGCAGGTTTTGAGATTCAACTCTTTTCCCGAGGCAATTAGCACCGTGGGAAAAGGACTAAAAGAAAACTATATTGATCAGGGTCTGGCCACACCGGAGGAGATTATGGCCAAATACACCCCACCCTCACTACAAAAAGGCGGCGCCTGGGCCAACGGCGTTTCCACCTTTATGTCCGAACTCCGCTAAGCTCTCAATTTTAAGCTCTATAATTTGACTTTTATTGCCCCATAGTATATAATGCACATCATTATCCTGTAGTTCCCAAAACTTCAGGATTTTTTGTTGGACAAAACCTAACGCTATGTTTAAAAAAACTTTTTTAGTTATAACAATTTTAATTCAGTTTGTCTTACCCTTAAGGGCCTGGGCTTCAACTCCATATGTTTTGGAAGAGCAAATCGAGGCCAAGACCTTAGACAGAAGGGCCCAGATTTTACAAGCCTATCTTACTAAATATAACTCTCCCCTGCAGTATCATGCCCAAGACTTTATTGATGCTGCCAATACTTATAACCTGGACTGGAGACTGGTAGCAGCTATTTCCGGAGTGGAGTCTACCTTTGGTAAATTTGTGCCCGGAGGTTCAGGAACACCCTATTCATCCTACAACGGGTGGGGGTGGGGTGTTTACGGAACGCAAGCCATTTACTTCAAGTCCTGGAGAGAAGGAATCTTTACCGTTTCAGCAGGACTTCGAATTAACTATTTAAATAAGGGGTTAACTGATCCTTTAGCCATGAACAGAGTCTATGCTGCTTCTCCTGCCTGGGGAGGGCATGTTAACTATTTTCTGGCGGATATGAAAAAGTTCCAAAACTTTGAATACCAGGACACAGCTTCCTTATCTAACCTCACCGCACGTGTAGCAGGCAACTCAGCAGAGCTGGCCTTCAAGCCAATAAGTTCGACATCCGGCCGGTAAGTTGATACAATTTGAGGGTGAATCCAAGGTTAATAGCAGCTATTTTGCTGGGTAAATTAATAATCTCCCTCTCCAGGTTTTTCAAAGTTGGCGGGGGATCGGCTGCTCCCGGGCTTTATGCCCTTAAAATTTACCCTCAATTAGTTTCCGATTTGGCTTCAAAAATCCCTCATTCCATAGTCATCACCGGCACCAACGGCAAAACAACTACCGCCAGGATGTTAGCCCACTTTGCTCAAAACTCAGGATTAAAGGTTCTGAGAAATGCCACTGGTTCCAATCTAGAAAGAGGTATTGCTTCCGCTCTGATTCAACATTCAAGCTTCCACCTCGGAGGTGGAGGCACAAAATATGACCTGGCTATCTGGGAACTTGATGAAGCAGCTTTTAACCAAGTAGTTTTAAGGCTCAAGCCTCAGCAAGTAGTCATTTTGAACGTTTTCCGGGACCAGCTTGACAGGTATGGAGAGGTGGATTCGGTGCTTAAAAACTGGCACACCACCTTAAGGCAACTGAGTCCCGAGACAACCCTACTCTTAAACGGTGACGATCAAAATTTACTCAGTCTGATTTCTTCTTTTCCGGGGAAAGCACTCACCTTCGGGGTGGAAAACTACAAGATCAGGGGTGAAAAAAGCTTTAAGAGAGTGGGAAAGGAAATACTTAATCTGGAAGCTAAAAACTTGAACCTTTTGGGCTTTGAAGGAGTCAGGTTTGAGCTGGAAGAGGGGGACGGAAGATGGTTTTTCTCCCTACCTCTGCCGGGAATTTATCATATTTATGATTTCCTGGCAGCTTATATCACCGCCACCAGGTTGGGAATAGAGCGTCAATCTATGATTGGGGCGATGCAAAGCTTTTCTCCCGCTTTCGGCCGAACGGAAAAAATCACCCTTCCCGGGGAAAAGACTGCCTTTATCCAGCTTATTAAAAATCCTACCGGAGCAAGTCAGGTTCTGGAAGTTTTGAGCGGGGAATTAAGAGAAGACGATAAATTACTTCTGGCTTTAAATGATAATTTAGCTGATGGAACGGATGTTTCCTGGATCTGGGATGTGGATTTTGAACTCCTTCAAAATCCATCCCGAGCGAAGCGTGGCGATCTCAAAACAGAGATTGCTTCTGGGCCAATGGCCCATCGAAATGACATAATTGTTTCTGGGTCAAGAGCTGAAGACTTAGCCTTAAGACTAAAGTATGCCGGGATAAGTCCCCAAGACATAGAAGTGGAAAACAACCTGAAAAAGGCTTTAAAACAGGCTACAGATGGCCTAAAAGGCCGTCTTTTTATCTTACCCACCTATACGGCTCTCCTAAAATTACAGGCCATCCTAGCTGAAGCTGGTATAAAAGAACACTACTGGAAACATGAATAAATTTAAAATTACCATCGGTTATCTTTATGGAGAATGCATGAACATCTATGGAGACACAGGCAATATCATTGCCCTCCAAAAAAGAGCGGCGTGGAGAGGAATAAAAGTCACTATTCAAAACATAACCCTAAATGATAAGTTAGAGCCTGGAAAAGTTGACCTTTTCTTCTTTGGAGGCGGACAGGACCAGGCCCAAAATTTAGTGGCCCAAGATTTAAAATCAACAGGAAAGGGTAAAGTTATTAAAAAGGAGATCGAGAGGGGAGTGCCATTACTTTCCATCTGTGGAGGTTATCAGCTCCTAGGTGAATATTACCAGCCCCATGAGGGTCCAAAATTACCAGGAGTTGGACTTTTTCCAGTATACACAGTGGCAGGTGACAAGAGGATGATCGGGAACATAGTAGTTAGGCTATCAGCTCTCAGCTGTCCCGATAAAATCGGGACAGCTGACGACTTTATCGTTGGGTTTGAGAACCATTCAGGAAAAACTTATCTAAAAGAGGGCGCTAAACCTCTGGGTAAAGTAATTAAGGGCTTTGGGAACAACGGTGAAGACAAAACAGAGGGCTGCATTTATAAGAATGCTGTTGGTTGTTACATACACGGATCACTGCTTCCTAAAAACCCCCAGCTGGCAGATTGGCTGCTGGAAAAAGCTTTAGAGGTAAAATATGGAGAAACAGTAAATCTTAAGCCCCTGGATGACACATTGGAACTCCTAGCCCACCAAGCAGCTATGGACAAGTTTAGTTAAGTGCGGATGAGAGGAGTAAAGACCTTCTTGTTCGCGATATAGAATATTTTATCGCTCACTACGAAGAACTTTGCCTTTCGACTTCGTCGAAGCGTCGAACCTCCACGCCTTGCGGCATCCCGATGGGGTTTTAGTGCGGACGAAAGGACTCGAACCTTCACACTTTTGCAAGTAATAGGTCCTAAACCTATCGCGTCTACCAGTTCCGCCACGTCCGCTTACTGTCTATTTTACCCTTTACCTCCTTCCTGAGCAAGATTGGGCATCAAAAATCCCTCACTATGAGTTTTTAATCTTAAAGTACCATCTCTGTAAGACAGATTAATTGACAACCTCAAAAATCCTGCTAAAATACAACCAGTTAGTTTTCTGCCTTTTATAATTATAGGACAAGATATGGCTAACGATACTAAAAGCTCGGGATCCTCTCTAGCCACTCACGAAGCGGTCAAAAATACACACCCCTCCCAGCCAAAGCAGCCTGTCTGGTTAAATAATCCTTTTTATGATCAAGAAGAGTCTCTCTCTACTAATTACATCTCAAATCAAGTAGAATCCATTTCTTCTCAGCAATCCATGCCAGCTAAAGGAGAAATAGTCTTCAGAGCAAGCTCTACAAAGGTAAAACCAGAATCAGAGAGTTTATGGGCTAAGATGATCCTTGAGGCTCCCGATACATCTAAAGTGTTTACAGCAGCAAAAGATACCCTAGGTCTTATGGGAGGCTCTTTAAAAGATTTAGCTGTTAATGACATCTTTTTTAAAGAAGAGAATAAAAAAGAACCGGATGTTAAAGAAGGGCGAGAGGATAAACAAAGAGAAGTAATACTGCAGCAGCATCAGAGGCAGCAGGTGAGCAAAACAGCTGAGGAAATTCTTGTAAATGCCCAGGTACGCGCTGCAAAACCTGCCCTAGACGAGCAGAATGACAAATTTGTTGTAGCTCTAGGACTCTCAAGAGGTGTCGTCATTATTGATCAGCAAGGAAAAATTTCTGTTCGCCACCAAACAGAATTTGAAGAGAAGCAGGCAGAGCAAGCCAGAGAAGCTGAGGTAGCTGCTACAAAACAACAAGCACTTGGCCGAGCTATGGGTGCTTCTAGACAGGGAGCAGTTGGACCGAGAACACAAGGAGACTTGGACAAACAAGGAGAAACGTTTGGAGTCACCAAGCTTACTGGCTAGTCTGTGGGCAATACAAGATTCGAACCTCTGACCTTCATCATGTTTCTTGGATTCATCTTGACTTATTAGACCACGGGGATTATTGTACAATAATGATCTCTCGGTGGTTCGATGTAAAACCCGATGCCTTAAGAATGAGAAGTGAAGGTAAGTCGATAAGAGCAATCGAAAAAACTCTTAACATCCCTCGTTCAACCCTAAGCGGATGGTTTCGTGGTGTCAAACTTAGCGAGGAACAGGTAACTTTATTAGAACAAAATCGCATAAACCAACTCCAAAAAGCTAGACATAAAGCTGTTAAGTGGCACAATAATCAAAAAAAACAACACTTAATAGAAGCGAAGAGACAATCAGTTATTAGTTTAAAAAATATAGATACTCAAAATAAATTTATTAGAGAATTAGCCTTAGCAATGCTGTATTTAGGAGAAGGTTCCAAAGGGGATAGTGGGCTAAGTATTGGTAGTTGTGACCCATTAATTTTAAATTTCTATATCCGTATTTTAATAGAAGATTTTTGTATAGAGAGAAACAAGATAAAGTGTTATCTACACCTTCGAAACGACCAAAATCCGGAGCTTTTAAAAGATATTTGGTCAAAAGATCTTAATATACCAATCGACAACTTCGGAAAAGTTAGTATCGATAATAGAACAGCAGGACGCCCTACTTATCCTACATACCATGGCGTATGTGTACTATATTGTGGTAATATTGCAGTGCAGCGGAAGCTTGTGTATTTAGCTAGAAAGTTTTGCGAAAAAATTATTAGTAAAGGGGCGGTTAGCTCAGCTGGTAGAGCGTTCGCTTGACGTGCGAAAGGTTTCATAGGTTCGATCCCTATACCGCCCACTCTTATCTTCCGACAAACCTCTTTACATTCATTGCCAAGGACTGTATGTTTAAAATAAAGTATGCAAGTTACACCTCAAATAGAAGGGCACCTTTCAGCTAACATGAATATCAGTAAAAAAAATCTCATCATCTCCAATTTTCTGGGAGGACTGGCTTGGGGCTTTGGCTCTGTAGTAGGAGCCACGGCAGTAGTAGCTATTCTAGGTTATATCCTTAAGGGTTTAGGAGTTTTTTCTACCATTGGTGACTTTTTTAACCAGATCAGTGGTCCCTTTACCATTTGACAAATACTGCTTAAATGCCTAAATTTAACCCATGGCCCAAGATCAGAAATATCTGGAAAACCTAAGACACACTACAGCTCATCTGCTGGCAGCTGCTATGGTTAAACTTCACCCTGGAGCTAAACCTACTATTGGCCCCACCATCGAGAACGGTTTTTACTATGATTTTGACCTCCCTAAACCTATCTCTGAAGAAGATTTACCAAAGATCGAGGCTGAGATGAAAACCCTGCTCAAATACTGGAATAATGTTGAACAAAGAGAAGTCTCTCCTGAGGAAGCTATGATGTTTTCAGACAATCCTTATAAACTGGAGCTGATTGAGGAACTCATCAAGGTTAAGGAACCAATCACTGTGGTTAAAACTGGTGATTTTGAAGATTTGTGCCGGGGAGGACATGCTCAAAACCCCCGAGAAGAGATTAGAGCTTTCAAGCTTTTATCAGTGGCTGGAGCTTACTGGAGAGGTGATGAAAAAAACAAGATGCTCACCAGAATCTACGGAACTGCTTTCCCAAGCCAAAAAGAACTGGATGATTACCTGAATATGCTGGAAGAAGCCAAAAAAAGGGACCACCGAAAGATTGGACAAGATTTAGGCCTCTATATATTTTCAGATCTGGTAGGTAAAGGGCTGCCTTTGTTTACTGCCAAAGGGGCAACAATCAGAAGAGAACTCGAAAGATTTGTGGTTGATGAGGAACTTAAAAGAGGGTACGAGCATGTGGTAACTCCACCCTTAGCTAAAACTGACCTTTACCGTGTTTCCGGACATTACCCATATTATAAGGAAACTATGTACCCCCCAATGAAGATAGAAGAGGATGAACTAATCTTAAGACCTATGTCCTGCCCTCATCATTTCATGCTTTATGCCTCAAAATCTCGAAGCTATAAAGAACTTCCAATCAAGATCGCAGAACTTGTTGATTTATACCGCTATGAAAAAAGTGGGGAACTTTCTGGTTTAACTCGGGTCAGGACTTTTTGCTTAGCTGATTCCCACATCTTCTGTACCCCTGATCAGGCCAAACAGGTAGTTTTGGAGGTACTGGAACTCATCAATTATGCAAATGGAGTTTTAGGCTTTGTTAAGGGAAAAGATTATACCTACCGCCTTTCCTTGGGAGACAGGACAGACGAAAAGAAATACTATAAGGACGAAGATTCCTGGGATGAAGCTGAAAAAATCTTACGAGAAGTTCTCACTGAGGCCAATGAATCTTTCTATGAAGCTAAGAACGAAGCCGCTTTCTACGGTCCAAAGATTGATGTGCAGATGAAAACAGTCAGGGGAAGCGAAGAAACAGCCTTTACTGTCCAGTATGATTTTGTCCTGCCAAAAAGGTTTGATTTAAAGTATATCGATAAAGACAGCAAAGGAAAGCAGCCAGTAGTTATTCATAGATCTTCTATTGGAGCAATTGAGAGAACTATGGCTTTTATGATCGAAAAATATGCTGGGGCTTTTCCGGTGTGGCTTTCTCCAGTGCAGGTACAAATTATACCCATTACGGATAGGAATATAAAGTATGGACAAAAAGTACTCGAACAATTAAAGAACTCAGGTATCAGAGTAGAACTTGATGACAGGTCAGAAACGATGCAGTCTAAAATCAGAGATGCCCAAATACAAAAGATTCCCTACATGCTAATTATTGGAGATAGAGAAGAAAAAGAGGGTAAAGTTGCTGTCAGAACAAGGGAAGGAAAAGATTTGGGAGCTATGAAACTCGAGGAATTTATTGATAGAATAAAGAAAGATATCGAAACCAAAAGGATTGAACTTGGATCTTGATTATGTTAAGATCTAGGCTGTCCAAAGGGACAAAAGATGTAACCTGTCGGTTATAGGAGGAAAGAGATAGTTAGATACTATAAAATAAACGAAAGAATCCAAGCGCCTAAGCTTCGGGTAATAGGTGCGGATGGTACTCAATTAGGAGTCATCAGCCGGGAAGAAGCCTTGGAGAAAGCACAGCAAGAAGGCTTGGATTTAGTAGAAGTGGCTCCTCAAGTTGAGCCTCCTGTCGCCAGGATTACTGATTTTGAAAAGTTTAGATATAAGGAGGAGAAAAGAGAACAGGCTGCCAAAAAGCACACAAAGGAAGTAGAGCTGAAAGAGATTTGGCTCTCTCCAAGGATTGCTCAGCACGATCTGGAAACAAGACTGAGGAAGGTCAACGAGTTTTTAGAGGAAGGGCATAAAGTAAAGCTAACAGTTAGATTTAAGGGCAGGGAAATGGCTCATCCGGAAAACGGCAAACACGTCGTTGACCAGGCTTTAGGGATAATTGGCGGGAAAGCGGTTATAGAGAGAGAAACAAAATTTGAAGGAAGAAATTTAACAACCATAATTGGACCAGAAAAGCAGAAAAAGGAAAACGATGCCAAAACAGAAAACCAAACGGGTACTAGCTAAAAAAATCAAGGTTACTAAAACCGGAAAGCTTTTAAGATCTCATCAATTAAGAGTGGGACATTTAAAGCGTCATAAATCCGGGTCAGCCCGAAGGCGCCAAAAAAAGACATCCGAGGTCAGCAAAACCATTAGTAGGAGTATCAGAAGAATGTTGGGAAGAGCTTAATATGGGAAAACAAGTGAAGAATTTTAGACAATCGGCAAATTCCCGGTCCGGCAGCCAAGGAGCGCAAAACTATGGCCAAATTCAAAGGTCTGCTCCCTGGCATCAAAAGTTCATTAACTATTTTAAAGTCAGAGGAAAAGGAGGTTTAAATGGCTAGGGTTAAACGAGGGGTGACCTCACATCAAAAACATCTAAAACTAAAAAAGCTTACCAAAGGTTTCCAGGGTGGAAGAAGTAAGTTAGTGAGACAAGCCAAGGAAGCTTCTTTACATGCCGGGCAGTATGCTTTAGCCGGCAGAAGACAAAGAAGAAGGGATATGAGAAAACTGTGGATTACCCAGATGGGAATTGCCCTCCGAAACGAAGGGGTTTCCTACTCTAAATTTATCGCTGCTTTAAAAACTAAAAACATCACCTTGGACAGAAAGATCCTGGCTGAACTAGCTGTCAAAGATCTTCCAACCTTCCAAAAGATCATCTCCGAAGTCAAAAATTATCCTATAGTTGACCAAACTAGTCTGTAGTGATAGAATTTCACTATGCAATTAGAGCTTCCACCTCCTGATAAAGGTAATCTTGAAACCCGGTTTCAAAGCTTCCTTGATGTTTGGGGAGGGCAAAAACCCCGAGATTGGGAATGCAGTGATATTGATAGAATAAGTACCTCTGCCTTAACTACCTTCATATCCCGTCGAAGAACGATTGATGATCCAAAGGCTTTTGCTGTAGCTTCGATGGAAGCAGTTGAAGCATTCGGATTAACAGGAGAACAGGTTGTTTTTCAATTACATATGTCCAAGCTGAGACTCGTCAACGGTACGATGCCTCCGGTAAGCGATACTCGAGTGCAGTGGCTTTTGACATCAGAGGGCCCACTTCAATCAATCCACTATGATTCTTTAAACAACGGCAACGGCCCTAATACTACCCTTACGGTTGGTTATGCCCCTTATACACATCCTGAATCAGTCAGAGGAGGTCATTATAAATCTAAATCTGGTTTGCTCGTGGGTCCTCCTGTAAACCTTTGGCCCCATGTCTTATTAACAGAAAAGCCAAAATCACCTCCAGCTAATCTTCTATTACTTCGTACCAGAGGCACAAGACCTAGTCTTACAGAGGTCGTAATACGGTGCCAAAAAATGGAGATAGAGCAGATAACCCTCCCCTCAAAATTTGATTTTGAAACCTGGGTGCCAAGGTTGGTGGATCAAGCCGAAGATGTTATGGTTGACCCTAAACTTCCTTGGACAAGATGGTTCGATGAATTAGGGGTACAGTATCACCACCCAAATAAACTCCTAGCACAATTAACACAAGAAGACTAAGTTATTTTTTCTTTAAAGTAAGAGGATAGAGATGGCCAAGAAGGCCCAAGGCTATTAATCCTACACCCCATCTTAAAGTATGGCCGTTAAAAACCGACATGACAAACAAAGCCCCCAGACCCATACCGATAATGGTATGAATAGTAGCATTGTAATAGGGGTGGGAGCTTAAGTATTTCACTACTGATTTACACATATTACACCTCCCTTGGTTCGCCGAATTTTTAATGAAGGCGACCTTTTTTAGTGTTTCATCATTAAAACCTTATGTCAAGTGACCCCTTGTTTTTTTAGGAAAAATTCTTTTATATTAGATAGTCATGGATGACCAAATAGAAAATAAAAATAATGACAGTCAGGCATCTGTCCTGCTGAATTTAGAACAGCTTATTAAAAACCATATCTCTTCTATTGACAAAACCTCGGAAGAGCTGAAAAAGCAAAAAGGGATGTTGGATGATATCTTTGCCAATGATTCTACCTATAAACAACATTCTGAACAGGCCAGAGAAGCTGCTAAAATCAAAGCTGCTACCAAGGCCCAAATTATGAAGCAGCCCCAGGTAACAGAATTATCTGAAAAGGTTAAAAACATGAGGCAGGAGGTTAAAGAGATGCAAGGGGCTTTATCAGATTACCTGAAGGAATACCAAAGAATGTCCGGGGTAAATGAGATAGAGGGAGAAGATGGGGAAGTAAGGGAAATTGTCTATACAGCTAAGCTGGTAAAAAGAAACTCTAACTTTAGGCCATAAAGGACTAAATATGCTAAAATCTAGGCAAGATGGAAGAGAAGCTTATTTTAATCTTAAAAGATTATCAGCAGAAGATTACCTCAGCCAGCACTTTAAAGGGGCTGGATAGCCTTTTTTTGGCCCTTTTCGGGAAAAATGGGGAGATAACCCAAGCTACTAAGGAATTCCCAAAATTAGCCAAGGAAGAGCTCAGAGTTGTAGCTCCACTTTTGGCCAGAGTAAAAGCAGGGCTGGAAGAAGCTGTTACCAAAAGAAGGGAAGAGATTAGGGAAGGAGGTTACCAAAAGTTAACCGGAGAAAAGCTGGATTTGGGTTCTGCAGAGTTACCCAAGGATAAAGGCCACTTACATGTTATCACTACCTTTGAAGAAAAAACTGTGAGTTTGTTTCAAAACTTGGGCTTCCAAAGATACGATGCCCCCCATATTGATTCTGATGATTTTAACTTTGGATTACTAAACATTCCTGAAGACCACCCGGCCAGGGACCTCTGGGATACCCTTTATTTAGATAGTGAGAAGTTTGGGATTGAACCAGGGAAATTACTGCTAAGAACCCACACCTCTAATTCCCAGGTAAGGATCATGAGGGAACACAAAATTCCTTTTAGAATGATGGTTTTAGGCAGATGTTTTAGGTATGAAAACCTTGATGCCAGACACGAGCACACCTTTGAACAATTTGAGATTGTTTATGTAGATAAAGGCCTTAGTATGGCCAATCTTCAGTATCTTTCTGAACATCTTTTGAAAGGTATCTTTGGAGAGGAGATGAAGGTCCGGATGACCCCAGGATATTATCCCTTCGTCGAGCCGGGAGCAGGAGTAGATGGACTATGTATTTTTTGTAAGGGCAAGGGGTGTAAGGTTTGTGGTGGGGTAGGCTGGTTGGAACTGGCAGGAGCAGGTATGATCCATCCCACAGTTTTAAAAAACGGTGGTATTGATCCCAAAATTTATTCCGGTATAGCTTGGGGATTTGGACCTTTTAGAATGCTGATGCTTAAATATGGTATCAACGATATCAGAACCTTCCTAAGCGGTAACTTAAAAGAACTTCTAAAGTATGAGGAGGAGAAATGAAAGTCTCCACTTCTTGGCTTCAGGAGCTGGTTAAATTAAAAACTTCTTTGGAAAAAACCATCAGTTTGGTGGACCTTAGGACTGTTGGTGTTCGAGAGGTGACAGATAACTTCTTTGAACTGGACATGAAGGGATACAACAGGGCAGATTTACTATCTATGAGAGGTGTAGCCTATGAAGTAGCAGCTGTTACTGATTCTGAAGTTACCTTTAAGGAACCTAGGGAATCTGAATATCCATGGAATAAACAGAAACTCCCTCAGACACCCGTAAAAATTGAATCTACAGAAAACTGCCCCCTTTATTGTATTGCTAAGATTGAAGGGTTAAAAGTTGGAGCATCCTCTCCGGAGTGGATCAAAAAATTAACTGACTCAGGGATGAGATCAGTAAACAATGCGGCTGACGTCACTAACTTAGTAATGCTGGAATATGGCCAGCCTACCCATGCTTTTGATGCTCATAGGGTTAAAGATCAAACTTTAATCGTCAGAATGGCTCACACCGGGGAAAAGTTAGTCACTTTAGACAACAAAAAGAGGGTTTTAGAACCCATTGATATGGTTATTGCTGATCCGGAAAAATCTGTGGGGTTAGCTGGGGTAATGGGAGGAAAAGATTCTGAAGTTTCTGAATCTACCACTACCATTTTACTGGAAGCAGCTATTTTTAATCCCAGTACTATCAGAAAAACAGCTGGCAGGTTAAACCTCCCTTCTGAGGCCAGTAAAAGATTCCAGCATGGTCTAATAAAAGTAAGGCTTCTTCAGGCTGTAGCAGCAGTAGTTCAGATGTATGAAGAACTAGGAGGGAAACTTACTGCTATTTCTATTATTGATCACTTTAAGGAAAAACCAAAAGAAATTGAGGTATCCCAGGAAAGGTTTAATTCCCTTATTGGAATTGATATCAAACCTGAATTTGTTAAAGATTCCTTAGAAAAACTCCACTTTCAAGTTAACAAGGCAGGGGAGGGCTGGAGAGTTGTTCCACCTTATTGGAGGATGGATGTAGAAATTGAAGCTGATGTGATAGAGGAAGTTGCCAGAATGTATGGCTATGAGAATATTCCCTCTAAGAAGCTTGAAGGAGAGCTGCCTGAAAAGATAGACCAAAGCCTTTTTGAATTTATTTCCAAACTTAAGCATGCTCTAGTTGATGTAGGTCTTGACGAGATCCAAACCTATTCTTTCTTTTCCACTCAAGTTTTAAAAAACTTTGAGGTCCCTCCCCAAAAGCTTCTCAAAATAGCTAACCCTATGTCTAAAGAAACAGAATACTTAAGGGTCAGAATTGCTCCTAATTTAGTAGAAAAGGTGGCTGAGAACCTAAAATCATTTAAGGAAGTGGCTATCTTTGAGGTAGGGAAAGTTTATCTGCCAACAGAAAGCGGTCCTCTGGAAAAATATGTCTTATCTATTGCTTTAGTTGATAAGACTGATAACCCAGTACAAAAACTCCATACCCTCTGGCAGAAAGTAGTTACTGATTTAAGGCTTAAAGTTTCTCTAGAACCAGGGGAACATGATGAGAGGGAAAAAATTGTTTTCCATCCCACCAGGTTTTTAAGAGTCTTCTCTAACGGTCAGAATTTAGGAGTTCTAGGAGAAATTCATCCCAGAATTGTTAACCGATTTGGAACAGAAAAAAGAATAGTTGTCTTAGAAATTGATCTAGATCCTCTTACAAAGACACTGTAACGCCGATTGAAGAAGAAAAAATCCCTCCATTATTATCTTCTAAAGTTACTGTAATGGTATGAGAACCTTTATCTCCAGAGGGAAACTCTACATGCTGGGCAAAGGGTTCACTAGTTTGAACATTCTTTTGGGCTCCATCAATGAGCCAGGTAATCCTTTTGACCCCTAGAGGAGAGTTAGCTTTAGCTAAGACATCAAAAACCCGGGGAACATTAGCTCCATTGCTGACATTAACAATACTGATCACCCCACCAGTACCTCCACCCCCGGAAAAACCAGGGATACCAGAACAGCCCCTGGTAGCTCCCACCAACCTGGCATCAGCAGAGGTTAGCACCCAGGTGTCTATCCCAATCTGCCACTTATCAGCCCCAGTGGGATCATCCTCCTTTAAAACAATGACATCTTTTTGATCTCCATCTTCACCGTCACCGGAAAGCCTATGGGGGTTATTTTTACAAACCTTTTGGTTTTGATAAGCAGGAGAGACAGAATTAGGTTCAGTACCCCTCACAAAGTACTCTTTTCTGGTAGGAGAACCGTCCTTCGGCTGTCCACCCATCAGCCCATTTATATCAACATAGGAAATACCATCCGGTTGATTTATCTTCTCATCATCCTTACCCTGTAAAGCTGCCATCATCACCTTTTGCCAGATGGGGGAAGCACCTGTCACACCGGAGGCAATGGCTGGGTTCATAATCTCATTGTTATTATTTCCCACCCACACTCCTGCCACAAAAGAAGGAGTAAAACCTACCGTCCAGTTGTCTCTTTTCTGATCGGTAGTTCCGGTTTTAACAGCCACTGTCTTCCCAGGAATATTTAGTATTGAGTTAGAGCCAAAAGCAGCTGATCTGGCTCCATTGTCAGCCAGGATGTTGGAAATAATAAAGGCAATTCCCGGCTCCAGAACCTTTGTCCCCTCAGAATCTTGGTATTCATATAAAGTTTTACCTTTGGCATCTTCCACTTTTAAGATTGATACAGGGTCATGTTTTATTCCTCCGGCAGCCAGTACCCCAAAAGCAGAAGTCAGATCCAGCAGTCTTACCTCTCTGCCTCCCAAGGTTAGTGATAGCCCCACACTGTTAACATTTTCTTCTGTTGGTTCCCAGGTAGAAAGCCCCATCCTGTAACCCAAGTCCATGACATTTTTTACCCCCACCAAAGCCAGCATCTTTACTGCCGGGATGTTATAAGAATTCCCCAGGGCATACCTTACCTGGACCGGGCCCCTAAACTGGCCATCATAGTTGACTGGAGTATAAGTAGGCTGGTCACCCCCGGGAAAATCAGTTTTTACATCAATCAAGGTAGTAGCAGCGGTATAACCTTTCTGTAAACCTGCAGAGTAGGTAATGGGCTTGGTGGCAGAACCGGGCTGTCTGATGCTTAAAGCAGCATCCACATTGGGCTCAAAAACACAGGTTCTCCCCTCAACACAACCGGCAGGCTCAGAATCCCCAAAATAATTCTTACTGCCTACCAAAGAGAGGATTTGACCATTTTTAGGATTCATCACCACCGCCGCTCCGTTACCAACTTTGAAGTCTTTGAGTTTTTCTACCTCATCTTGAACAATCTTTTCTGCTTTCTCCTGCAGTTTATAATCCAAAGTAGTTGTCACCTTTAGACCACCTTGTTCCACTAATTTGTCTCCGAACTGTTCGATCAGTTTTTGCTTGACATATAACACAAAGTGGGGAGCCTTAAAACCGATCTCGCTTTGGGAGGTACGGTAAGTAAGGGGTTCATTTTTGGCTGCCTCAGCTTGAGCTTTGGTGATATAACCGTCTTCCGTCATTCTTCTTAACACTTCTGCCTGACGGACCTTGGCCAACTCCGGGTGTGTCCCATAAGGGGAGTAGACAGAAGGCATCTGGGGAAGACCGGCTAAAAGAGAGCTCTCCGCTAAATCCAAATCCTTGGCATGTTTTCCAAAATACAAATTGGAGGCAGCTTCAATTCCGTAGGCTGTCCCTCCATAGGGGATCTCGTTAAGGTACATCTCTAAAATCTGGTCTTTAGAATAGACCCGTTCCACCTGGACAGCCAGGATAAACTCCTTAAGTTTTCTGGTGACGGTTCTCTCTCCGGAAAGTAGGGCATTTTTAACCAACTGCTGAGTTAAGGTTGAACCTCCTCCTTCCACTTGGTGGTGGAGTATCAAATCAATAAAGGAACGAACGATGCCCACCACGGAAAACCCCTGGTGTTTATAAAAATCCTTGTCTTCAATGGAGATGGTAGCTTCTTTAACCACCGGAGGAATATCGGTAAGTTTCACTGGGGTGCGGTTTTCGTTTTTAAAGATGTCATATAAAAGCTCTCCATTACGGTCATAAATCTTGGTGGCCTGGGCCACACTGCGGTTAGTCAGTTGGTCCGGGGAGGGAACCTGAGTGATAAAAAAGATTACTACTAAAACCATCAGCAGCATACCCCCTAAAACCATGGCTAAAACTCCGGTGGATAAACGGGAAAGAAAGTTTAATTGGCTTGGATACTCGGAGTGTTTATGGTTAAGGCGTTTGAAGGCCATATAGCGTTAGTATATCAGGTAGACTAAAAGGGCTCAACTTGGTAAAATATAGTCTGCCCGGAGGTGGCAGAGTGGCCAATTGCATCAGACTGTAAATCTGACGGGATTTCCCTACGAAGGTTCGAATCCTTCCCTCCGGACACAAGAACAATGGTTTGAAAAAGCTACCTCAATAAGTGGACTTTTCTTTTAAAAATATCTCTACAGGAAAAATAGAGGAGAGTGCTGAAAGTTCCAAATAAGAGGATATAGATTAAAGCTGAGGGAGAAAAAAGTAAATTCAGGCTGGAGGATACCACTTTTAGAGGATCAGTAAAAATGTCCCAGGAGTTATTTCTTTCAATTCTTCCCAAAGCCACTCCAAAAGCCATGAGGTAATTAGCCAAAACTAAGATAAAGTTTTTAGAAACAATCTTTTTAAATCTACTTTTGGATAAAGCCCTCTCCAGGGGATAGAACCCTAAAAGATAGGTGATAACTCCTAAGGTAAAAACAATCACATATTGGACCACCAGGATAAGCTGACTAAATAGTTCTAATGTTAAAAATTGCTCATAAAAATGCTGCAGGTCTGTCACTAAATAGATGGTGTTAGGCAAAAAAAGCAGCCAGAGAATAAAAAATAAGGTCTTGTAGACAGAAGTTTTGCTATAGAGAAAAAGGTAACCAAAAGTAACCCCCAAAACTGAGAGGAAGATGTTATATCCCATCCAGGCAGTATTATCTAATAAAATTTCCATCAGTATCCTCTAGGGATGGTGGTGTCTTCTTTTTACCTTCAACTGGGCCAAAGCTTTTTCCAGGGTAGCCAAGGAGACAGCATATTCCTCATCAGTAAGAGTTTGTTCCAAAGCTGCCTTAGCTCTTTCTTTGGCTTCTTCTACAGCTCTTTCATCAATATCCTCGGCTTTTTCTGCCATATCTGTGGCTAGAATAAGGGTATTGTCACTCATCTGCAGCAGTCCTGAACCTATCGCCATAGGAACCACCTTGTCTCCCACTTTAATTCTTAACTCTCCGGGAATCACTTGAGCCATTAAGTTAGCATGGTAGGGTAAAATCCCAATCTCCCCATCAGGAGTAGTAACTGTCACCATCTCCACCTCACCATCATAAATTTCTTTCTCCGGGGTAACTATTTTTAACTGAAGCTTACTCATACTGGATAATTTTAAACGTTTTAAGTACCAGCTTCAAGACCGGACTTAAGACCTATAATATTTGACAAAAGGATTCGAATATTATATAATAGCTACCAATATGTCAGAAGTCCCTTCAAACCAAATCAGTCCACGTGAATCAGTGGTCAGGCATGATCCACTTTCTCCTGCTGATCGATCTGCACTTATAAAGCGGGCTATGGTCACTCCTAATGAAGCAGAAGCTCAAGCTGATTTAGATAAAGTCAAACTACATGGCAGCTCAATTGAGTATAGGCAAGTTATGGCTAATCGGGGAGTTAGCAGGCTAAATCACCCTTACCTTCCTCATCTTAGAAGAAAGTTAGTTCTAGCTGTTACAGGAGCAGCCATTTTAGTTGGAGACATCATGATAACTGTTCCTATAATTCAACAAAATCCAAAAGAAAATTTATTACTACCGGCAATAGCTTTTGGAGTTGGCCTAACCTCCCTCTTTCTTGCAAAAAGTGAGTAACTCTTCTTTAGCCTCTTGAGGAAATTACCTTCTTTAGTATAAAATCTATTCCATGTCAGACCATTTTTGTGAAGCAGTGATAGTTACATGTATCGATTTCAGGTTTCAGGAATATATTAACTCCTGGATCTCCCAAAATTTCCATCCTAAAAGTTATGATAGGGTGGCCTTTGCCGAGGGGGTTCATGATTTAGAAGCTATCTTAAAACAAATTGAGGTTTCCCAAAAACTCCATCATATTAAGAAAGTGGTTTTTATAAACCATGAGGATTGTGGGGCTTATGGAAAAGAGGGAACTGATAAAAGACATCATGAAGACCTCAAAAATGCTGCTCAAAAAGTAAAAGAAAAGTTTCCAGATCTAGAAGTAGAAACCTACTACCTTCACCTAGGTGGTACTTTTGAAGAGATTACCTAATTTTAAACAGCTGGGATAAGGGAAGCAGAAGATCTCTTTTCTAGTTTCTTAAGCCTACTTTCATAATCATTCACCTGATCTGCCATTTTATCTAGACGGTTATCTAGCCTATCTGTAACATGTTTTTCAGCTTTATCATTAAGTTGAGGTAATAAATTATTGGTAACAAAATTACCTACTTCTTTGATTACTCTTCTTTCTGAATCAATAATTTCTTGGCCTAAATCTTTCCTCAACCTTCCTTCGCTCTCAGAAATGAGCTGGCCAATTCTCTTTAAATCATTATCATCTAACATAGAATTTATTCTAGATCACTCCAACCTTCCCGTCAATTCAGGCAAACTAGGACAACAAATGACTTCGTGTTCCCACACTCCATGTGGGAAGCTAAAAGCTAAAGTGTAGAATAAATATCACAAAATTCTAGGAATTAACCTACTTAGGAAATATCCCTTGGTAAAAAGGTAATCGCATTATTCCATCTAGGATTATACTTCAGCTGTCGAGCAAACTTTCTGGCACTTCTTTCATTTGGATCAAAGTTGTATTCAATCATACTTGCTAAAAATACCATATCCACAATCTCAAAGATCAAAACAGGTAGAGCAGGGTGCGAGGTGGCATCAATAGCATAAATAGCAGCCGTTGCAGGAGGAACCATAGCCAAGCCTACCAGAGAAGAGAATAATCTGTTGCGTCGGCTTTCTCTATCAATAGAATGTTTCGCTTCATGGAAAAGGTTCGTGTTTAAATTTCTTTCTACTCCTCTTCGTATAAGTTCACGGGCAAAACACAAAGCCCGTTCTTTATGCTCGCTAGAAACGTTCGCAAGGTAGCGAGATAACCTTTTAGTAGTCAAGATATTTTTAAATTGCTCATCCTTTGGTTTCTTCCGATGTTCTAACAATTGTTCTGCCAGCTTCACTCCATCTCTATAACTTTTCCAAGCATGGTCGGTGGCAAGATTTATAGCACCGTTCCCTCCAAAACACACCCCACCTAAAAATCCCCCTAAAATACTCTTTCTAAAGGTAATTTTTCTTTTTGCAATTAATTCTTCTGATAAGCCGTTGTCTCGAAATAAGTCCCCAATTACTTGAGGATTCACCCTTACTTCATAAGGGAGGCCAGGATCATACATTTCCCTCGAAAGTCGAAGAACTGGAACAGATAGCTTTTGTTCAGCTTCACAAATCATGGAGTATATTATAACTCTTTACAGCTAAAATGTCAAACTATAGGACTACTTAATCTTATTTAAGCAGCTAGTTGATCGATAGTACCGATCATGTAGAAGGCTTGTTCTGGTTTATCATCATATTTTCCATCCAAAATCTCCCTGAAACCTTTGACAGTTTCCTTAATAGGTACATACTGCCCGGGTCTGCCGGTAAACTGTTCAGCCACAAAGAAAGGCTGGGTTAAGAATCTTTGGATTTTTCTGGCTCTGGAAACTGTTAGTTTATCCTCATTAGAAAGCTCTTCCATACCTAAAATAGCAATGATATCTTGAAGCTCCTTATATCTTTGTAATACTTTTTGGACCTGGATAGCTACTTCATAATGTTCCTTCCCCACAATATCTGCTGATAGTGCCCGGGAGTTAGAAGACAGAGGGTCTACAGCAGGGTAGAGGCCTTGCTCTGTTAAGGACCGGTCCAAAGCAATAGTGGAATCAAGGTGGGCAAAGGTAGTAGCTGGGGCTGGATCAGTATAGTCATCGGCTGGGACATAAACCGCCTGAACTGAAGTAATAGAGCCCTTCTTGGTAGAAGTTATTCTTTCCTGGAGAGCTCCCATCTCGGTAGCCAAAGTGGGCTGGTAACCTACAGCAGAAGGGATTCTTCCCAAGAGTGCTGAAACTTCAGAACCAGCCTGGGAAAATCTAAAAATATTATCAATAAAAAGCAGCACGTCTTTTCCTTGATCATCCCGGAAGGATTCTGCCATAGTTAGCCCAGCTAAAGCTACTCTGAGTCTTGCTCCCGGAGGCTCATTCATCTGTCCAAAAACCATGGCTGTTTTATCAATAACCTTGGAAGCCACCATTTCGTGGTATAAATCATTACCCTCACGAGTTCTTTCACCCACTCCGGTAAAGACAGAGTAACCACCGTGCTCCGCAGCAATATTTCTGATTAGCTCTTGGATAACAACGGTTTTTCCGACCCCTGCTCCACCAAACAACCCCACTTTTCCACCTTTGACAAAAGGAGCAATTAAATCAATAACTTTGATACCTGTTTCAAAAACTTCCGCGGTAGTTTGTTGCTCGGTAAAGAGGGGAGCGGGACGATGTATTGGGTAGTGCTTCTTAGCTTTTACAGCCTCTTTTCCATCTATATTATCACCCAAAACGTTAAAAATCCTCCCCAAAACCTCTTCTCCAACAGGAACCAAGATAGGGAAACCTGTATCTGTCACAACCATACCTCTTTTAAAACCATCAGTAGGAGACATGGCCACAGTCCTCACTAAACCATCCCCCAAGTGCTGTTGAACCTCTAAAATAAGTTCAGAGTTCTGAGTATTGAGCCTAGAACTTTTCTTTTCTTCTCCATTCATCACTCTTTCAGCCAGAGACTGATCGTCCTTTGGACGAAACTCTCTACCTTCTACTCGAACAGCATTGTAAAGAGCCGGAGTTTCCTCCTTCTTAAATTGCAAGTCCACAACCGGACCGATTATTTGTGCAATAGTTCCTTTAGACATCTTTTCACTCCAAAGCTGCTGCGGCCGATGTTATCTCCAAAAGTTCGGTGGTGATGGCGCTTTGGCGCAGTCCATTATACATAAGCTGGAGGTCTGAGACCAGCTCTTTGGCGTTGTCCGTGGCACTTTGCATAGCAATCATGCGAGCCGAGTGCTCCGAGGCACGGGTTTCCAGAAGGGCTTGGTAAATTTGGGTATCTACAAAGTGGGTCAGGGCAAAATCCAAAACTTGATCCGGGCTTGGTTCAAAAAGGAACTCTTTACTGCCGTTTTGAGAAGCCTCAGCAGCTGCTTTCTGAACCTCATTTAAAAAGGTACTTTCATTAATAGGTAAAATTTTCACCAATCTTGGTTCCTGCCGGAGGGTTGACAGGAAGTGAGGGTAAAGAAGATAAATTTCTCCTACCTCTGAGCTTAAAAAAGTAGAAACCACCAGTTTCCTTAAGGAGATAGCTTTTTGAAATCCTATATGCTCCAGGCTTTCAAAGTCTGCATGTAAGTTTTTTCCAGTTCTGACAATAAAATCCCGTCCTTTTTTACCCATGGTGTAAAAAACCACTTCTTTACCCTGAAAAAGCGGGTGGCTTTGTATAAAACGAAAAAGGTTGGTATTTAAAGCTCCACATAGACCTTTATCAGTTGATAAAACCATCACTCCCACTGTATTAGAACCGTTGTTATTTAAAAGCTGGTGGCTCTCGGGCGTAACCTTCCCTGAAAGGGAAGAGAGTACTGAAATAAAAGTTTGGGTATAAGGCCTAGCCTGCAAGGCCTGATTTTGAGCTTTTCTCATCTTGGTGGCAGACACCATCTGCATGGCTTTGGTAATCTGTGAAGTGTTTTTCACTGATTTAATTCTTCTTCTTAAATCCCTGGTGCTAGGCACTATTTCCTCCCTTTCTTCCCTTGGTTCCTTCCTTACCAACCTCCTCTACCTCTTCCTCAGCAACCTTACCAGTAACACTTCCCAATATCTTTTTGGTGACTTTTTCTAATCTGGCTTTAAGATCATCGTTTAACTCTTTCTTCTCAGAAATCTCATCTAATAATTTCTTTTCCGAAAGCCTGAGGTAAGACAAAAACTTACTTTCAAACTCCTTTATTTTTTCTAGCTCCAATTCATCCAAAAAACCCTGAGTAGCAGCATACAAAACAGCCACCTGCTCTGCTATCGGTACCGGGTTGAAGGGAGGTTGTTTTAAAATCTCTGTGATCCTTCTCCCTCTTTCTATTTGAGCCTTAGTGGCAGCATCTAAATCAGAAGAAAACTGGGCAAAGGCTGCCAACTCCCTGAATTGAGCCAAATCCAGCTTTAATTTTCCGGCCACTGACTTCATAGCTTTTAGCTGGGCGTCACCACCAACCCGGGAGACGGATAATCCCACATTAACAGCCGGTCTGATACCTGAATAAAAAAGATCGGATTCTAAAAAGATCTGGCCATCAGTGATAGAGATAACATTAGTAGGAATGTAGGCAGAAACATCACCAGCCTGAGTCTCAATAATGGGCAGAGCGGTAAGAGAACCTCCACCGTAATCTTCATTTAACCTGGCAGCTCTCTCTAAAAGCCGGGAATGGAGGTAAAAGACATCACCCGGGTAAGCCTCGCGCCCGGAGGGCCGGCGAAGTAGCAGGGAAACCTGGCGATAAGCCCAAGCATGTTTGGAAAGATCATCATAAATGATCAAAGCGTCCTTACCTTGATCCATAAAGTATTCACCAATAGCAGTTCCGGAGTAGGGGGCAAGGTACTGCATAGGAGCAGGATCCGAGGCAGAGGCCACCACCACCACAGTGTGTTCTAAAGCCTCGTTTTCTTCCAGTTGGGCTACTAATTGGGCAACCTTGGAGGATTTTTGACCGATCGCCACATAAATACAAATAACATTATTTTGATTGATAATAGTGTCCAGAGCAATAGTGGTCTTACCGGTGTTTCTGTCACCGATAATTAATTCCCTTTGCCCCCGACCGATGGGAATTAAAGCGTCAATAGCCTTAATACCGGTCTGAAGGGGTACCGAAACATGTTTTCTGGTGATCACACCGGGAGCCACTTTCTCCACGGGGTAAAAGGTCTTTGATTTAATCGGACCCTTACCGTCTATGGGATTACCTAGGGCATCAACCACTCTCCCGACTAACTCATCTCCCACCACCACCTGTAACAACTTTCCTGTAGCCTTGACCTCATCACCTTCCTTGATTTTAGTAAAATCTCCCAAGATAATGGCTCCCACACTGTATTGCTCCAAGTTTAAAGCTAAACCATAGATTCCTCCGGGAAACTCGATCATTTCTGACATCCGAACTTGGGAGAGTCCTTCAATTTTGGCAATTCCGTCTC
>JAUSJM010000010.1 GCA_030647265.1 bacterium | reverse complement strand
ACCAGAAAAACCTCAGAAAACTTCCAGACAACCAGCAATTCTCACTACCCATCCTTTGAACTGGAAACCTCCAGCTAATCATCCTTGGAGAAAATCATTTAAATCCCATTAGGGGAGGACATTTCTACTTTGGACTGACAGTCTCAAGGGAGAAACCGACATAAAAGTTAGTTGACGTTGGTGGAGATGGGGTAAAACCTTAGCTGCAGAAGTTTTAGACCGTTATTATCATATTGCCAGTAGTAATCCTGTAAGGCAGAGTCAAAGAGAGGATACCTTTCAATATTCCCGTCACCGTTAATATCAGCATAGACATATAGGAGTTGCTTGGAAATATTGGTGAAAGTGGACTTTCCAGTGCTTCTTACTGAAACCGTGGTGTAAACACTACAGTAGGTATCTCCGCTGAGGGGATCAGTAGCACAAGGAGTCATAGAAGAGGAACCACCTGGTTTCCCTAAAGCCCGGGCATAAACTGAATAGGTAGTATAGCCGGAGTTGGTAGGATCAGGATTGGGTAACTGGAAACTGGCTGGTCCATCAGTACAGTTTCCATCTATCACCTGGAAATCCCCCATAGAAAGGTTAATTTTACAAGAACCTTGTAAAGGAACAAAAATACGGTGTCCACTGCTGCCGGTCATATCAGCAGTTTTATCTTTAGGCACCCCGATGATGTTTAAATTATAGTGAGTTCCGGAAGGAGCTCCATTACCGGTAGAGGTTTGGGCCACCTTTGGGGTCTTTTTAGAAGCAGCTTGGGGGAAGAGATTGGTTTGTTGCTGCATAAGGTAGGTTCCTACCACCACTCCTACCAATAACAGTAAAACTACTACTAACTGAGCACTTCCTCTTTGAGCAGAAAACTTTCTCATGGTTATTCTCTATCTTAAGCAAACAACTTTTTCTACAGGCTGTCAAGGGGGTTTACTATTTTCCAGCAATTTTAAGATCTAAGGCTGAATCAGGGATTTGTAAATTTTTATCTATTGCCAGAGCTTCTACTACCTCAATAATTCCAAATTTAGCTAAAAATGATTGGCTAACATATGGAGAATCTGCACCTATCTGATTTTTAGCATACCACGGCATGGCATTACTCATAGCATCTCTATTTCCCACACCCACTCCAAAGGTAGCTCTGACATCCCCTACTTTTACAGCAAAACCTGCTCCTACTGCTGCTCCACTTAAGATGGTTACCAGAGCTAAAGCTACAGCTACCGTTAAAGTTCCACTCCAATGAAAAAACCGTTCTCTTCCTCGGGCAAACACCGTAGAACTACCATCTTGTTCCCTGCTTTCCTCACCTCCCCCTTCACGATCTCTTCTAATGTTCATAAGAAATTATTATATGCAAAGCATGTAACAAGCTTCGCTTATTATAGGTACAAACTGCCAATTCCTCAGTAATCTTGATTACTCCTTAGTATTTTGTGTTCCCATGTTCCCACACTTCGAGTGGGAAGCTAAAGTTATCACAGTTTAACCAGCTGCTTTAGTACTCAAGATGATATAATCCTCTCAGATGACATCTAATGAGTTAAGACAAAAATACTTGGATTTTTTTAGAAAGAGAGGACACAAAGTTATCCCTTCTGCTCCCCTAGTCCCAGAAAACGATCCTTCGGTGCTTTTTACTACTGCCGGCATGCATCCTCTAGTCCCCTTCCTTTTGGGTCAGCCTCATCCTCAGGGGAAAAAATTAGTTGATTGTCAAAAGTGTCTCAGGACTGATGATATTGATGAGGTGGGAGATTATTGCCACCACACCTTTTTTGAAATGTTAGGTAACTGGTCTTTGGGAGATTATTTTAAAGAAGAGGCTATTAAATGGAGTTACGAGTTTCTAACTTCTAAAGAAGGTTTAAATTTACCTAAAGAAAAATTAGCTTTTTCTGTTTTTGAAGGAGATCAAGATGTACCTTTTGATGAAGAATCACGTACCATTTGGCTGAATTTGGGTATTCCCAAAGAAAGGATTGCAGCATTACCCAGAAAAGAGAATTGGTGGCCAGCGGTTTGGAATGGGGGACCCGGCGGGCCGGACACGGAAATGTTTTACTGGACAGGGGAAGAGGAAGCCCCTCAAAAGTTTGACCCCGATGATAAACGCTGGGTAGAGATTTGGAACGACGTTTTTATGGAATATAACAAACTTCCCGATGGAAAAGTGGAAAAACTTGTCCAAAAAAATGTGGACACAGGGATGGGATTAGAAAGAACTTTAGCAGTAGTAAATAGGCTTGATGATGACTACCAAACTGAGCTGTTTCTGCCGGCAATAGAAAAAATTGAGCAGTTATCAGGATTAAAATATGCAGATTACTTAAAAGAATTTCGTATTATTACCGACCACTTGCGGGCTACTACTTTTGTTATTTCTGATGGAGTTGAACCATCAAACAAAGAACGGGGTTATATTTTACGCCGTTTAATCCGCCGTTCGGTAGTAAAAATTAAAGGTTTAAAAATAGAAAACGTTGCAGAAACAGCTCGTGAAATTGCCCAGGTTTTTATTGATTTGATGTCTCCAGTTTATCCAGAACTTAAAGTCCATCAAGAGAAAATACTGGAAACTATTGATCAGGAAATTAAAAAGTTTAACCAAACATTAGAAAAAGGGCTAAGGGAATTTCAAAAGCTTTCTGACATTAATGGTAAAATAGCTTTTGATCTTTTCCAGACCTACGGCTTTCCTTTGGAACTGACAACAGAACTCGCTGAAGAAAAGGGCATAAAGATTAATAAGCAGGAGTTCCAGCAAGAGTTTGAAAAACACCAAGAGCTATCTAGAACTGCTTCGGTAGGGATGTTTAAAGGAGGACTTGCTGATCAATCAGAGATCACTACCAAATACCACACTGCTACCCATTTACTTCATGCTGCTTTAAGGCAAGTTTTAGGAGATCATGTTGCTCAAAAGGGAAGTAATATTACTGCCCAAAGATTAAGATTTGATTTTTCCCAACCTGAAAAGCTAACTGAGGAACAGCTAAAGATGGTGGAAGATTTGGTTAATCAAAAAATTAAGGAAGCTTTATTAGTTACTCCTGAAGTGATGGATAAAGACCAAGCTCTAAAATCAGGAGCTTTAGGATTTTTTGGAGCCAAATATGGAGATAAGGTGACTGTTTTTACCATAGGTCCTTCGACTCCCTCTGGTCACTCAGGATCTCCTTTCAGTCGAGAGATTTGTGGTGGTCCTCATGTCCAAAATACTAAAGAACTAGGAAGCTTTAAAATTACTAAGGAAGAATCAGCTGGATCAGGAATAAGAAGAATCTATGCTACCTTGAGTTGGTCTTAAATATCTTCTTTTGGGGCTTCTCTTTTCTATTATTGATAATTCTTTCACTTAATACTTTAGCTGCCTGGACTCCTTGTTCTACCATCTGACCTAACTCTGCTGCTGCCTTGATAGGCCTTTGGATATTTTCTGCCAAGTTTTGAGCATTCCCTAAAAGCAGATCAATTTTGTCCACTGACTTTTTAAAATCCCTTAAAATAAAAAATACCTGAACGCCGGTGATACCTAAAAAGATTGAAAGTAATAATATTAGAAAAATTAAAGCTAT
>JAUSJM010000035.1 GCA_030647265.1 bacterium | reverse complement strand
CAACTTCTTTTTTCTCTTCAATCTTTTTACCTTTAGCTTCTTTTTTAACCTTTGGTTCTTTCGCTTTTTCAACCTCTTCCTGTTTACTTTCCCCTTCACCCTTAACGCTTTCCTCTTCCTCAACTTCCCCCGCCTGCAACGTTGTAGCATCTGCGGGCAGGTCCGGCAAAACCTCCGCAATTGCCTCCTCAACCTTCTTCTGTAAATGCTCCTCACCCAAAGCCACAAAATCCTTACCGGTAACCTTTGTAATCCTGAAATGCTTTCTTTTAGAAATTGGTGCTACTTTCACAATCTCCACCACATCACCAAGCACCACCCCAATGGGGTCATCTGCCAGGTATTTTTTGCTCCAGACATAGCTTTTTTTGTACAAAGGATGAGTTTTTCTGGACTCAACTCTGACCACCGCGGTCTTTTGCATTTTTACCGATACTACTCTACCTATCATTTCTTTTCCTCCTTTAAAGTACTACGGGTTTTAGATGTACCACGGGTATCACGGGGTTTTTCTTCTTCATTTTCTCCCTGTGATACTTGTGATACCTTTACTTCTTGTGATACCTTTTCTAGCTGTTCTATCAGTCTCTTCTGTTCCAATACCGTTAAAGTCCTTGCTAAATCTTTCCTTTTTTTATCAATAGACTTCAAATCTTTTAATTTATTCATATTTTTATCCAGCACCAAATCTGCAATCTCACCTTTTAAAGTTTTTGACTTCAAAACTAAAGCCTTTATATCCAATGTTTTTATTTCGTTCAAAAAATCTCTTGTTTTCACGTCTTAATTTTCCTTTGTAATGAACCTGGTACCGACTGCCAATTTATGTGAAGCCAGCCTCATCGCCTCTTTTGCTATAGATTCTGCTACCGCACCCATCTCAAATAAAATTGTTCCAGGTTTTACTACAGCCACGTATCCTACCACATCTCCCTTTCCCGATCCCATCCTCGCCTCGGCCGGATGTTTTGTAATCGGCTTATCCGGAAAAATCCTGATCCAGATTCGTCCACCCCTTTGAGTAAAACGGGTCATAGCCCGCCTGGCAGCCTCAATTTGTCTTGATGTAACCCATCCTGCATCTTCACTTTTAAGCCCAAAGGTTCCAAAAACCAAAGCGTTGTTGCGCGTAGCAACCCCACCTCTTTTTCCCCTAAAGGCTTTTCTAAACTTAACTCTCTTCGGTGTTAGTAATGCCATTTTTTTGCTGATAGCTTATTGCTCGCTTCGCTTTATGGCTTATGGTTTTATTCCATTTGCCATCCGCTATACGCTATTTGCTATATCTTAGCCTCTCCTTTGTTTATCCAAACCTTAACCCCGACATAACCTGACTTTGTTAAAGCCGGGTAACTGGTAAAATCAATATCTGCCCTCAAAGTATGTAAAGGCACACTGCCTTTAAATTTAGACTCTCGTCTTGCAATCTCGGCTCCGCCGATTCTTCCCGATAATACAACCTTCACCCCTTTTGCCCCGGCATGCATCACCCTTTCCATTGCCTGATTCATAATTCTGGCCGCCGGCATGCGCCTTACCAGTTGCTCTGCAATGCTTTGGGCTACCAGATATGCCGACAAATCAGGAGTTTTTACATCCATAGGCGAAATTTCTATCCTTCCTTCATCCTTAATCCAAAGCTGTCTTTGCAGATACTTTTCAAGTTCGGTCAGCCCGACTCCGCCTCTTCCAATCAAAACACCGGGGCGGGAGACATGAATAATAATTTTTATTTTATTAACAGCTCTTTCTATCTCAATTTTGGAAATCCCTGCCGGTCTGAGCTTTTTCATCAACAAATCCCTGATCTTGGCATCTTCCAATAGGTTCTGTCCGTACTTTTTACCACTGGCAAACCACCTGGAATCCCAAGGAGCTCCAATTCCCAACCTGAAACCAATGGGATTAATCTTTTGTCCCACTCGTCTCCTCCTTTTTTTCTGTTTTTTTACTAGACTCTAGATTCTTGACTCTAGATTCTATTACGTCGTCTGTCAAAACAACCTTAATATTGCTCCATCTCCTCTTATACGGTCTTCCTCTTCCCCTGCCTGCAGTACCCGGTCTGTATCTTTTTAGCTTTGAACCCTCATTTATCTCCAGTTTTTTAAAAGCCAGATTCTCAACTTTCCCTGCATTGGCAACAGCTGTTTTTATAGCTTTGGCCAAAGGCAACGCGGCAGCTTTGTTTGTAAACTGCAAAGTCTCCAAAGCCTGATAAGGGCTCATCTTTCTAATCATATCCGCCACCAGCCTCAACTTACGGGGTGAAGACTGAATATTCTTTTGGTTTGTACTATATTCCATTTTGGTTTTCCTTGACTCTAGATTCTAGACTCTCGTCACTCATCATGTTTTCGCTACACTCTTTTCAGTCATCTTTCCATGACTTCTGAATGTTCTTGTCGGTGCAAATTCTCCCAATCTGTGTCCAACCATACTTTCGGAAACATAAACCGATATAAAATTCTTCCCCTGATGCACCAAAAATGTATGCCCCACAAACTCAGGCGGAATCTGGCTTCTTCTGGCCCAGGTTTTAATAGCCGCTTTAACTCCCCCCGGAGCCTTCTGCGCCAAAACCTTCTTCAAAAGCTTGGCATCTATATATGGTCCTTTATACGAGCTACGACTCATTTATTTAATTTCTTTCCGATAAAAAGTAGCGAGTAGAGGCTTTGCCTCATAACTTGAGCTACGACTCATCTATTTAACTCCTTTCCCATTACCTGTTTCCTCCCTAACCCAAAGTGTTAAGTACCCGGGAACTTCCTTAAAAAGCAACTCTCCGGTCTTTCTCAATGTAACTTCATCAGGATCCGGACCCAATCCCAGATTCTCAGAAATCGGAAGTGCTTTACCTGTATCAAAATCCACTCCTCTGTACCTCAAAACTTCTGATAAT
>JAUSJM010000033.1 GCA_030647265.1 bacterium | reverse complement strand
TAAGCCAACCCTTTTTCAAACAGTTTTAAGAAGATCCATTGAGTCCATTTGTAATAGTTTGGGTCAGTTGTATCGATTTCCCGGGACCAGTCATAAGACAAACCGGTTTCCTGCATCTGCCGTCTGATATGGTCAATATTTTTAGCGGTAGTGATTTTAGGGTGAATGCCGGTTTTAATGGCATAGTTTTCTGCCGGCAGCCCAAAGGCATCCCAGCCCATGGGGTGGAGGACATTGAAGCCCTTCATTCTAAAGTAACGGGCTAAGATATCAGAAGAGGTGTAGATCTTAAAATGGCCTACATGGAGCCCGTCTCCCGAAGGGTAGGGAAACATGTCCAGGATATATTTTTTAGGCTTAGGTGAACTATCAGGAGTTTTGTAAATCTCATCTTTAGCCCACTCTTTCTGCCACTTTGACTCAATTTCTTTGGGAAGATATTTCTTCATGGTTTGATCTTACCACACCTTAAAAACAAACTCAAAAGCAGAAATTTAATGGTAAAAGTAAAGAAGGAGAAGGAATATTATTTTCACAATGTTTTCACAAGCGTAAAATCTTTGGAGCTGTGCTGTCTATGATATTGATAGGTAAGTATTAGATACAGTATCTGAAGACTGAAGACTGAAGACTGAAGACTTTTGAGACTGTGCGGTAAATCAGTTGCCTGTTTCTGATACAAAAAGAGATATTGACATGAATATTGATAACAGTTAAAGTAAAGTCAGCTAGTCAAAACTGTTAAGTAGGAGTAAAAGCAGACGGTTACTCCTACTTAACAGGCTCCTCAATATTTTACTTGACGCTTTCCCCAAACTGTTTTAGGATGAACTTAAGATATGCGAGATGATAAATGGCTCCTTTCCAGACTGGATTTTATTTGGTCAAACCACTTTACCGACGTACCGCAAATAAACCCCGTTTTTATTAAATTTGGTAGATTTGCGAGGCTGCGTTTTGGTTCCATCAAAATGGATCCGAGATCTAAAAAAACCTACATTACCATCACAGGGATGTTTAAAGATCTGAAAGTTCCCCAGGAGGTGGTGGACCACACCATTGCCCACGAACTTTGCCACTATGCCCATGGTTTTTCCTCTCCCCATAGCAGGCTCCACCGTTATCCCCATGAGGGTGGGGTGATCAAAAAAGAGATAGAAAAGCGTGGTTTGATATACCTTTACAAAGCCTACAGACAATGGATTAGAAGTTATAGAGAAGATCTAAAAGAATACTACAAAAGAAAAAGGTGGTAAGATTTGAGTTATCTTTATGGAAGAGCAAGGTAGAGTTAATGATTTCTTAAGCAGATATAAGCTTCCTCTCATTATGGGTTTAGTAGGACTAGTGCTTTTGGTGGGAGGGATGTTTTCTTCAGGAATTTTTAATAAAACCTTTGTTAAGCAATCCAAATATTCTGCCCAGCCTTCAGCTTCTCCCTCCCAGATTAAAGTGGATGTTTCCGGATCGGTTTTAAGCCCCGGAGTTTATTCTCTGCCTTCCGGGGCCAGAGTAGAGGAGGCCATTAGGGCCGCAGGCGGAGTGACCGAAGGGGCTGACCTGACTTACTTTTCAAAAAGTATAAATTTAGCTCAGAAGGTTACGGACGGAATGAAGGTTTACGTCCCCCGGGCCCAGGAAGCCGGATCCTCAGGCACAACTTTGGCAGCTGAAAATAGCCTTATCAATGTTAATACTGCCACTTTGGAGCAACTGGATAAGCTCTCTGGTGTAGGAGCAGTGACGGCTCAAAAAATCGTTGATAAAAGGCCTTATGGGACTATCGAGGAACTTTTGACCAAAAAGGTGGTTTCAAAATCAGTCTACGATAAGATCAAAGACCAGGTCTCAGTATGGTAAGGCCCTTACTGCTAGCGCTCATTCTTTGGTTACTGCTATTTGCCTTCCGCATCGTCCAAATTGGAGGTTTGGATCTGACTTATCGGGAAGAGAGAACTGAGCTGCTGCAACCGCTTCGGCAAACTTTAACCTCAACTGTAGATAAGATTTTGCCTTACCCTCAATCAGTGTTGCTTTCCGGGATTTTAATAGGAGCGGATAAGAATATGCCCTGGGGGTTGAAAAAAGACCTTCAAACGACCTCCACTATTCATATGGTAGTGGTCTCAGGACAAAACTTAAGCATGGTAGCAGGCTTTATAATGAGCCTGGTTTATCTTGTAGGAAGAAAACGGGCGATAGCTTTAACTCTTTTGGCAGTGACCTTTTATAGCTTGCTGACGGGGCTGCAGGTGCCGGTTATTAGGGCTGCCATCATGGTCTTTTTTAGCTACTTTGCCCAAATTTTAGGCAGGGAAAGACAGGGATTTTGGATTCTTTGTTTAACGGCAGGGTTGATGCTGCTTTATAACCCCCAGTGGATTTTATCCGTCTCTTTCCAGTTAAGCTTTGCTGCCACTTTGGGAGTAACCTCTTTGGCCCCGCTACTTTTGGGTTATCTACAAAAAATACCCCGCTTTTTCCGGGAAGACTTGGCAGTAACGGTTGCCGCCCAAATATTGACGCTGCCCTTTATTGTTTATAATTTTCAGCAACTTTCATTGCTCGGGGTTTTGACAAACATCCTCGTTTTGTGGACCATCCCTTTGGTGATGGTGGGAGGTTTTCTCAGTTTGGTCTTGGGACTTGTCAGCAACTTTTTGGGACAGCTGTTCGGACTGTTCCCGGCAATATTGCTCACCTACTATATTTATATTGTGGAGTTTTTTGCCAGAATTCCCATCACCAGTTTGAAAGTTGGGGAGACGGGAGTGATAGTTTGGGTGGGATATTATCTGTTAGTGGGAGGGATAGTTTGGTCTTTGAAAATCAAAACAGATAAGTTACTTAAGGAACTTAAGTAACTTTGTGATATTATTAGATTATGGTTAAACAACAGTTAGAACAGGATTTAAAAAAGGCGGTAGAAAGTTTAGGCTTCAAAAGTAGTGATATAGTATGTTCTATTCCTCAAAATGAGACCTTCGGAGACTATACCTCGAATATCGCGTTGCAACTGTCTAAACAAAAATCGGGGGAGGGTAAGCAGAATCCCTTGGAGATTGCTAACAAAATCTTAAGTAAATTAGGTGACTTAATTTACTTAAGTAAAACAGAAATAGCAGCTCCCGGTTTTATCAACTTTTTTATAAAACCAGAGGCCCTGACAGAGCAGGTAAAAGAAATCTCAGAGACTGGAAAAGATTTTGGCAAGAACGAAATTGGTCAGGGGAAAAAATATCAAGTGGAATTTGTTTCTGCCAATCCCACCGGTCCTCTAACTTTAGCTAATGGCAGAGGGGGAGCTTTGGGTGATACTTTAGCAAATATTCTAGCTTACTCCGGTTTTGATGTTGAACGGGAATATTATGTCAATGACACCGGAAACCAAGTCAGACTTTTAGGGGAGTCTGTACTGGCTAGAGCTGGGAAAATCGAACCTAAACCGGAACATTATCAGGGGATTTATATCAAAGAGCTGGCTGAAAAATTTAGAGATAAGCTGAATTTAGAGCCTTTAGAGCTGGGTCATCTTCTAGCTGATTATTTAATGGAAGCGGAGATAAAACCGACTCTCCTCAGGTTTGGGATAAAACATGATGAGTATTATTCAGAAAGATCCTTGCATCAAAAAAGTTTAGTCACTAAAACTGCCGAGCTTTTAAAGGAAAAAGGCCTGGCCTATGAAAAGGACGGAGCGCTGTGGCTTCGCTCTTCTGATTTTGGTGATGAAAAAGATCGGGTTCTAATAACTTCTGAAAAGGAGCGGGGAAAGGCCGAACCGACTTACTTTTTGGCAGATATTGCTTACCACTTAGAAGTTTTCCAAGAGGGGTTTGAGAAAAAAATCAACCTCTGGGGAGCTGATCACCACGGCTATGAAAAAAGAGTTGAGGCAGCCTTGGAAGCTTTGGGATATGGCGGCAGACTGAAGGTAATTTTCATGCAGATGGTGAAGCTCTTTAGGGAAGGAAAAGAGGTCAGAATGTCTAAGCGGGCGGGGACTTTTGTAACTTTAGATGAACTGTTGGAACAGGTAGACAGAAACGTAGCCCGGTTTTTCTTTTTGATGTACTCACCTGATTCCCAGATTAACTTTAACTTGGATCTAGCTAAGGAAAGATCTAATAAAAACCCGGTCTTTTATGTCCAGTATGCCCATGCCCGGACTGCTAATATCTTAGCTAAAGCTGCAGACTCCCAGACCTCGCCTGGTAAGGCTAACGGTGTGGATTATGGGGTATTAAAGAGTAAAGAGGAGTTGGGGCTTATTAAAGCTTTAACTGCTTTTCCGGACTTAGTAAAAGAGGTGGGGGAAAATTACCAAGTTCAAAAACTGCCAGCTTATGCTATTTCCCTGGCTGATTTGTTCCATAACTTTTATGAGAAGTGCCAGGTTCTGAACGCGGAAACACCTGAACTTCGGACAGCCCGCTTAAGTCTAATAAAGGCTGTTAAAATAGTATTAGGAAATGTCTTGGGCCTGATGGGTATTGAAGCTCCGGAAAGGATGTGACACAAAGAATCATATGTTTAAAACAAGAGAATACCACCACCGGAATAGTTTTTTCCCTCTGGTTTTATTTAGGGTAGTGCTTTCTTTGGCTATGTTTTTAATCCTGGGATTGGTGGCTTATCAGGCCTTCCGTTATTTTTCCGGAGCCACTTTGGATGCTGATATCCTGAAAACCGACCCCCGGAAAATTATTGATGAGATTAAAGCTTCTGATAAATCTCCTGAGGCTATTATGGCTATTTTAGGTTTGAAGACCTCTCAGGGAGCAGAGGAGCAAAGTGTCCGGGAGGAAAAAAGTTCTTCCCTGCAAAGACCTACACCGGTTCCTTCCGGAAAGCGGATTTTGAGGTTTGCTTTGGTGGCAGATTCCCATAATGATAGCCAGAGGCTAACTCAAGCTCTAAAGATGGCTGAAGACCAGGAAGCCAAGTTTGTCATCGGTTTAGGGGATTACAGCGATACCGGGACTTTAGCGGAGTTACAAAAAGCGAAGGAAGTTTTTGAGGCTTCCGGGCTGCCCTACTATACTACCGCCGGGGACCATGATTTATGGGATGCCCGGGATAAGGGTCTTTCTGCCAGCGCCCGTTTCACCGAAGTTTTTGGCTCACCCTATGAGTCATTTGTTGATAGTAATATACGGTTTATTATACTTTATAACAGCGATAATTATTTGGGGGTAGATGCTTTGCAAAGAAAGTGGCTGGATGGTACCTTGTCAGAGGCTCAAAAAGAGGGACAAAAACCGATCTTTGTGCTGATGCATGAAGCTTTATCTCATCCTTCTTCAGACCGGGTGATGGGGAAAGGTAATTCTGAAATTACCAGTCAAGCTCAGGAGTTAGTTAAACTCTTAAAAGATTTGGGGGTAAGTGAGGCCTTTTCCGGAGATATTCATGCCTTTACCAGGTACCGGGATAAAGAAACTGGGCTTAATATGACCACGGTAGGAGCAGTAACGGAACAAAGGAATTTATCTTTGCCCCGCTTTGCCCTGGTTGACGTTTACGAGGGTGGAGGATACAATATTCAGGATGTGGAGATAAAAAGTGAGCCCTAGGCTCCTTTTTTGTGTTGAAATATGAACTTTCCAATTATTGGAGCCAAAAAAGCAGGAGTCACAGAGGTTTTTGACCTGGCTGATCCAAGCTCCAGAAAAGAATATTTTCAGGCTAAGGTGGGAGAAGAAGTTGCAGAAATCAGGAAATTTTTGAGCCATGACAACTTTTTAGCTTACTTCGTCGGTAAAAAAAATTCCGGTAAGGGGACATATTCCAAACTTTTCTCAGAGATTGTAGGCGGCGAGAAGATTGTCCACCTCTCAATTGGGGATTTAGTCAGAGAAACTCATGCTAACTGGGAGAAGATTTCCCAGGGGAGTGAAGGTCAAAGATTACGGGTTCTTTACAGAGGTCCACTGAGTTTTGAAGAGGCTGAAGCCTCGCTTCTGGGACGAAGTGCCAGCCAACTGCTCCCTACGGAATTTATCCTAGCCCTGCTGCGTCTGAAAATGGAAGAGTACGAAGGTAAAAGTGTTTTTTTAGACGGTTTCCCCAGAGAAAAGGACCAGATTGGTTACACTTTATTATTAAAAGACCTCTTAGGTCGAAAAAATGACAAGGATCTGTTTATTTTAATCGATATTCCAGACAGTGTTATCAATGAAAGGATTAAATATCGGGTGATTTGTCCTATCTGCCAGACGCCTCGTAACCCTAAGCTTTTGGTAACAAAGTTTGTTGGTTTTGATACAGAAAAAGGGGAGTATTATCTAATGTGTGATAATCCCTCCTGTAATAAAGCACGGATGGTACGTAAAGAGGGTGATGACTTAGGAATTGCTCCCATTAAGGACAGGCTGGCAAAGGATGAAGAAATAATCCAGCAAATTTATAACACTTACGGCATACCAAAAGTTCTGTTAAGGAACTCTATTCCGGTTGATAAAGCTAAGGAGTGCTTTGATGACTATGAATTTACTCCAGCCTACAGTTTTGAGAAAGAAGGGGGTCAAATCATTACCAAGGAAAATCCTTGGGTGGTTCAGGATAATGAAGGGGTTGATTCCTACAGTCTTATGCCCTCCCCGGTAGTAGTAGCTCTAATAAAGCAGATGGCACAAGTTTTAGGCTCAAGATAAGAGCTTAGTTTGGTCGGGGATGTGAGATTCGAACTCACGGCCTCACGGACCCGAACCGTGCGCGCTACCACTGCGCCAATCCCCGTGATAAGATTAAGTAACTTAAGTATCTTAGGTGACTTAAGCATTATATGTTACCAAAGCACAAATACCTCTTAACCTATCGTTACTCTGAAATTATACACGATCTGGTAGTAATTTTTATTAAGAGATATGTCTTGGGTAACTTAAGTCACCTTGGAACTCCGGATAAAAGGTCAGCAGATCAGATGCTGCAAGCAGCCCGTTCTGGAAAGCAGAAGAAACTTTTGTTAAAGAGGGTGGGTATAGTGAAAACTTGTTTAAAAGAAGGCTTGAGGTTAAACTTAAGTGACTTAGGTAACTTAAACCTGCCCCTGTAGCTCAGTAGATAGAGCAGCTTCGTCCTAAGAAGTTGGTCGGGGGTGCAAATCCCTCCAGGGGTGCTATGTTATTTGTTTCACCGACCTTTAAAAAGATCTTTTTAATTAGATTCTTGGGATATTTTTTCATCCAGCTGGGGATTTTAGCCCTCATTTTAACTGTTGAACCGGTGGTGAGTGAAGAATTAAGGTACCGTTTTAATGATTTAACCGGCAAACACTACTCCTTGCCCAGGGTGGTTACTTCCCAGGGGGAAAATAATCAGCCTTCCAGTAGTTTGGGAAGCCTCAATTTAGGAGGAACTGAGATGATTACCCCGGTTTCCACTGATTTTGGCATTGTTATTGAAAAGATCAATGCTAATGCCAAGGTCGTACCTGATGTTAATCCCTCCGATGAAAAATCTTATATGGCAGCCCTTTCTCAAGGAGTAGCTCATGCCAAGGGGACCTCTTATCCGGGCCAAAAGGGGAATATCTATCTTTTTTCCCACTCCACCGATGCTCCTTGGAATATAGTGAGGTTTAATGCTATCTTTTTCTTATTGGGAAAGCTGGAGCCGGAGGATCGGGTCATCATGTTTTATCAGGGTAGAAGGTATGATTATATTGTTTTTGACAAGAGGGTAGTTCCTCCCAGTGAGACAAAATACCTCACTGATAAATATGATCAGTCAGTTTTAACTCTGCAAACTTGTGATCCACCTGGAACTATCTTAAACAGGTTGATTATTAGGGCCAAGCTGGTAGAGTCCTAGTGACTTAGGTAACTTAAGGTGTTAGAATCAGGAAAGATGAATAAAAGATTTATCATCACAGTTGTTACTTTACTTATTATCGGTTTGGGGACCGGCTTGGCCATGATGTTGGCCAAAGGTTATACTTTTTCTCCTAAAGACGGCAAACTTTTAGGGACGGGGATTATTGCTGTTACCTCCGTTCCTGAAGGGGCCTCGGTTTACATTGACGGGCACCTCACTACTGCCACCAATACCACCATCTCCCAACTTTCCCCTAAAAAATATGACATCAGGATTGTGAAGGATGGTTTTATCTCCTGGGAGAAAAGCATCGAGGTCAAAGCCGGTTTGGTTTCCGAGGTCAAAGCGACTCTTTTTCCGGCTCTGCCCACTATCTACCCTTTAACTCTTAACGGTGTAACAACCCCGCTCCTTTCTCCTGACGGACAAAAACTGGCTTTTGCCGTGCCCTCTCAGGAACTTTCCCATGGCAGACAAAAAGGGGGAGTGTGGGTGTGGACTATGACGAGTCAACCTCTTTCCCTATCCAGGGATGCTGAACCACATCAAATTCTGGCTTCCACAAATACTATGGATTTTTCCAAAGCCAAGCTCACCTGGTCTACCGATTCCAAATCTCTACTGGTAACCCTGCAGGAGTCTGATAACCCCAGCTCTGCTTCAACCAGAAACTTCCTGTTGCCCTATGATCGGGAGACTTCTTTAGGGGATTTAAGGGATATCACCCCTATGATTGATTCTACCCTCAAAGAGTGGCAGGAGGCCACAAGCATTCAGGATATGGCCAGACTGGCGGTGGTAAATGATCCCGCTTTAAGACAGATTGCTTCTTCAGCTGCTGCCCTGAAGTGGTCTCCTGATGAAACCAAATTTATGGTGGGGGTAAAAGTTTATGATCTGGGCTCTTTGAATCAGGGAGGGAAGCTTAAGCAACAGGGAGGCTTTAAGTCCTATGACCTTTCCCAAGCTTCAGCTTATCTTTGGCTGCCTGATTCCAGGCATATAATTCTTATCCAGGAAGATAAGATCAGTATCTCTGATTTTGACGGTTCCAATATGGCTGTGATCTATGCCGGGAAGTTTGAAGACACCTCGGTCTTCCCTTGGCCTGATTCTTCCCGGTTGGTGGTTATGACCTCCTTTAATACCCCTACAGCCAACCAACCAAATCTGTTTGGAATTAACCTGAAATAGTTTTATCTTATTATTTTCTTTCAAAAACGAATTTTTGGAAGAAAAGTAAGAAAAAGTAGGGTATTTAATCTTCTAAGTCCAAGCCGGTCATTATTTTTTTAATACTTTGATAAAATCATCGGTACTTATCTCAATATCATCTAAAATAGCTTTTAGAGTCCCGGGTCTAATTTCATGACTGGGATGATAGGGAACAGTAGTTCTCCTGCCGTCAGAATGTTTTAATTGAATGTGGCTTCCTGCCTGGTGGTGTTTGTAAAAACCTAATTTAATTAAGGTCTTTAGTAGCTGTTTAGCATGGATAACAGGAAGTTTAGGCATTAATACTGAAAGTTTGAATGCTTTCTACTGCGTCACTTTGTTTAGGAGGAGTAATATTGTCTTTTAGTAAACCTTCCAGATGACATTGAATAGCATCTTGTAAATTTTTCTTGGTTTCCTCTAGAGTTTTTCCACTAGTATGAACCCCTTTTAGAAGAGGAACAAAGCCATGGTAGCCTTTTTCATCAGGCTCAATAACAATGCGATAAGTGTAGGTTTGCATGAATCAATTATACCACAGAATGAAGCAAAGCTTCTTTGCTTTGCAAATAAACATCTAAAAAACGAATCCCGATTTAATCGGGATTAAAATTCTGACAGAAAGTTCCACCTCGGAAGTCCACCTCGGAGGAGCCATGGCTTCCGCTTTGCTGCAGCCTGTCACCATCCGAGGAGGAACTATGGCGATCCTGTGGAGGGGCCAAACCCCGTTAACAGACGGAAACGCTTGAGTCTATTTTTAAGGTACTTTTTACCAGGTCCGGATTTAAGAAATTTTTCTCGAGCTTCTGCATCATCTCGATCTAAACAAGCTTCATAGTAGATTAACTTAAATGGGTTTCTGTGTTTAGTAGAAAAATTTCTACCTGAATTATGTTCTGCAAAGCGTTTCCGTAGATCGCCGGTCGAACCTGTATACCATTTCCCATCCTTTTCACTTTGTAAGAGGTAAGTGTAAAACATAAGCTAGGGTATTAGGGCGATCCTGTTAACGGGGCAAAATTCACAGCTCCGCCATTATAAACATCTTTGACCTGGGTAGCAGTTAAGGCATAGTTAAAAATCCTGACATCATCAATCTGGCCATTAAACCAATAATTTTTGGTGCCATTATCATCTAAAACTCCTATTTTTGTAGAGGTATTTGCCAGACTAAAAGTTTCAGTATTTGTTTGTCTTAAAATTCCATCAATATAAAGATTTAATGTTTGGGTTGAACCACCACTAGAGGTCAGAGTAATATGATGCCAATTAGTTATATCAGTTACACCAGATCCATAATTTTTGCCATATCCACCCCCACCCCATGAATTAGCTGTTCCAACTTGGACAGTGGTTACCCAACCAATATAAGCTAATTGATTAGTTGCTCCATTGCCAATACCCAACGCCCCTCCATAACCGGACATAGAGTTTCCTTTTACCCATGCAGAAAGAGTATAGGGATTGGTGCCGGTAATTGAATTTGATCCAACATTAACATAATCATCTGTCCCATCAAAATTTAGGGAAGCATTTCTTTTACCGGTTCTGCCGTTATACCAGGGGGTAGAAGCACTGGCAGTACAAGTCCCATAACCTATGGTGGTAGTTTGGGTGCCACCTGTGCCAATAGTTAAAGTTCCGGTATTAGAATTTCCAGAGGAGTCATTAATAGTAGTTCCCTGGCACTCATCCATTTTCCACCATCCCACAGGCTTACCCCTGTTATAATCCCAAGCAACTTGTGCTGCAGAGCGGGCATAGTTAAAAAGCCTAACATTATCAATTGCGCCGTTAATAGGTGAGCGTCCTATGTTTGGTACAGCCCCAATAGCAAACTGCCTTGGATCACCCCAATTAGAGACAGTTTTTGAACCTGAATTTTCTTGTTTTCCGTTAACATATATTGACCATGTGGTTCCGGAGTATGTGGCAGCCACAAAATACCATTTATTGGCTGTAACAGTAGTCGTAGATTTTGTAACACCATTGCCCCAAGTGCCATTTATAGCCAACCAAGCACCAATGGTGTTATCTGATTCAAGACCCAAATACCAAGTTCTTGAACCAACCGTACCGTTAATATCCATAGCCATTTGACCTGCATTAGTAACATTAGCTTTAAACCAAGCTTCAGCAGTAAAATTACCTGTGCCGGTATAATCATCATTAATAGAAGCACTAGGAACATTATCATCACTACCATTAGAATTACCTGCTTTACCAAATTTACCTGAAATCCAGTGTTTTGTTCCTGTCCCTACCCATGTAAGAGTTCTACCATTTCCTGAGGTATCATTAGCTGTAGATCCTGTTCCTTCCTCAAAATCCCATCTGCCAATTGGGGCAGCACAGGAGGTGGTATCCCCAGGTACACAATATTCCTGGTTGGCAGCCTGGGGCTGGTAGGTAGAATTAGTCCCGGCAGCTCCCATTTGTATGGATTGCCCCCTGTTATATTCAGTCTTGACCTCATCAGCAGTCAAGACATAGTTATAAATTTTTGGTTCATCAATAAAACCGTTGAAGAAACTAGCGATTGCTCCGGCTGCGCTTTTGCCTGCCCCTATGTAGTTAGTTAAAGCTGACCCCGTATCAATGCTGCCTAGTGAGGCATTAGTATTGCTGCCTACGTTGATTCCATCTACGTAAAGGGTGAGGGTCTTATTACTTAAAACCATAGTTACATAATGCCAAATACTTTGGTTGTAAATAGCAGGACCAGCACCAGATACAGTAACTTGGTTGCTGGAAGCATCGCGGATGAGGCCATATAGAGTATTATTTGAGCTGAGTAAGGCCAGTTGGATAGAGGGATTATTGCCAGCATTGTCTATTGAATCCCAATAAATATATTGGTTAGTTCCAGTTGAAGCAGTACTTTTGACCCAGGCACTAAAAGACCAGTCCCCAGACCCAGGAGCCAGGGTAGTGGTGTTGGGGATACTGGCATAATCACCCCCATCAAAGGATAAAGCTTTACCAAATTTACCTAAGTTACTCCAAGAAGGATCAGTTGCTTCACCTGAAGCTGTGGTAGCTCCTAAGAAACCATTTAAACTTGAACCGCTGGAACCGGAATTATTAGTTGTTTGACCATAGCCTTCATCAAATTTCCAGTAACCGATCGGGCCTTCCGATCGCCCTGAGCCTGTCGAAGGGCTACTGCCACCCATATCAGATGTAACCTGTTTGGAAGTTAGGGCATAGTTGTAAAATTCAAAGCCATCTACCACTCCTGTTAAATTAGAATAAGGGGTGGAGGCAGAATCGTCCTGGCCAATTTTAAAAACATTAGCTGTATCATCCGGTAAAGTGGTGAGGGCTTGAGATCCTGTTTGTACCCCATTGACATAGATTTTTAAGTTGATTTTGTCATAAGTACAAGACACATGGCTCCATTTATTTAAGGTAATGGCAGTGGAGGAGGTCACAGCTGTCTGCCAGGTGGTAGCCTTGATCTGGCAGCCCACATAGCCTGAGGAATCAGTAAATATCCTCATCTCTTCAGCCTTGCCAAGCAACGCTTGGGAGGCTATGGAGGTGGTGGGTTTAACCCACACTTGGGCGGTAAAGATACCGGTATTAGTGGCCAAGGCAGGTTTTGGGAAAAGGAGAAAGAAAAACATTGCAATAATTCCACCTCGGAGGAGTCCATTCGGCCACCATCCGAGGTGTTTTGTAATCCGGTTTAATTTTTGATAAACTGAATTCATGTGGGCCTGGTACTGGTGTACGCCCGGACCTGAGAAACCTGGGTTTGCGGGTTCAATTCCCGTCAGGTCCACATATTTGACATTATTGTTAATTTGTGGTAGAGTACTAATACTCAGGTCCGGGTGTAGTGCATCAGCATTATATTCAGTCAAAGAACTCGCCAAAAGGCGGGTTTTTTGTTGGGTTTTTCCTGCAGAATCCACCCTCGAGGAGTCATGGCTTCGTAAACTCAGCCTGCCACCATCGGGGGAGGACTCACTTCTAATATGTAAAATCAGGGACTGAGACATTTGAGCCTGATGTTCCATTGACATTTACCCCCTTTCCATATTTACCTGTTGTCCAGGTGCCTGAATTAACTGTGCCGTTATTGGAATTGCCACTGGAATCATTGGCAGAGGTGCCACTGCCTTCTTCCATTTTTAAATTAACCTTAGGTCCAGGTGCCCAGTTGTATAAATCAGAAACTTCTTTAGGGGAAAGTGCCCGGTTGTAGATACGGACATCGTCAATTGTTCCATTAAGATCCCTTCCCCCACCACAACAAGAATCTCTCCCAATTAACATTGAAGCATTATTGGCAGTTAAAAATCCTGTCCCTGTAGCATTTGTCCCAACCACCCCATCAACATAAATTTTTGCTGTTGCCCCATCATAGGTAGTGGTAACCAGGTGCCAACTGCCGTTTTCTACATTAGTAGAATTAGCGGGGGTTATATAGGTAGATCCATTATATAAGTCTGCTCGTACTCCTCCTGATGTATTAAAACTCATTTGGTAACCTGTATACCCGGTATTTTTAAAGATAATTCCAGTGTAATCATTGGTTCCAGAAGTTTTTACCCAAGCTGACATAGTAATTTGACCAGTAATATCTAAAACAGAGGTTCCGGGATCGCTGATAGTAGTAAAGTCACCAGTACCATCCATTGAGACTCCATTACCAAATTTACCAGTACCAACGGTTGTATTACCACTCCAAGCGCCATCATTACCATTACCAGAAGAATCGCAAGAGTCGTTTGAAGCACCTGTACAGGAATTGGCAGCTGCCTCATCCATTTTCCAGTAACCGACTAAACCATTTGATAACCAATCTTCCGGTTTAGAACCTAAGACAGCTGAATCTCCTTGTTTTGTCCCGGCATTGGATTTACCAGCCAGGTAGTCAGTTTTAATCTGGGCAGCAGAACGGGCATAGTTGTAGATTTTCACATCATCCAAATAACCATTTAAGTAAGTAGATGAGACTTTCCCCATTGTGATAGCAGAAGCATTAAAAGCTGTACCAGTAGTTACAGTTATATGCTGCCAAGTATTAGCTGTTAAGGTAGATGAAACTTTACCATTAACATAAATAGTAGGGGAGGTAAAACCTGTTGCTGAAATTGTTCCACTTGAAGCAGAAATATAATGCGTCCCACCGTCTAAATCTATTAGTTTTTCCCCATTAGTTTTTGGTTTGACCCAGAAAGAGATGGTTTTAATACTGGAAGCTGTACCGGAGACTGTTACTGAGGCAGTAGAACCGTTAAAGTAGAGACATTTAGAAGACACACATTGATCTTCAGCAGTCCAAGCGGGTGTAGTAGAACCAGCTAAAGTTCCGTTTAGAGTAATAGCTGCTGCGTCGTAATAAGTTGGAGTAGTAGTACCTGAAATGGAATTACCACTGATAGCAATTCTCCCTGATCCGCCTACATAACCATTACTGGTTCCTCCTGTCGTAGTGACTAAATTAGTGCCTAGGGTTAGAGTTGAAGCAACTAATTTAACTGATCCCCCAGCACCACCTCCACCCCAAGTTGTGTTTTGTCCGTTAGCTTTTATTAGTCCACCACTGTTAACAGTGATAGTATCACCATTAATGGTTATTATACCGCCTCCGTATCCTCCAAAAGTCGTTCCTACACCTCCAGGACAAGGACCTTGTCCACCACTAACATCTCCACCACCTCCACCTGAACCAAACATTAAGGAGCTTAAGGAGCTACCGCCGTAAGTTCCTCCGCCTCCTGCAGCCTTATTTCCTGAAGTTGTGTTTCCACCCAAGGTACCATTACCCGGATTTAATCCTTGACCAACTGTACCATATCCTCCTCCACCCCCATAACCTCCAGCCCAACCATAAGTCCATCCGCCGCCACCACCACCTCCTCCAGTATTACCTGTTGTGCTCTTTACGTCCCAAGTAGTATTTTGACCACCACCGGCTCCGCCAGTAGTATTTGGTGTATCTGTGCCTACACCAGTACCTCTAAAAGCATACCCATTATATGTTTCTCCTCCATATCCCTGGCCATCGGAATCCGGCTCACAACCCCCACCATTACTCATTATTGCCCCACCTCTAAATCCTTTCCCACCCATATCAATTGTTCCACTAACTGTCACTGTTCCATTAGCCCTGAAAAATATGACTCCACCTTTTGTTCCATTCCAGGCAGTAACAGTCAATGTTTTGGTATTGTCTACTGTGACGCTGGTATAGTTTGGTACTCTTTGCACCATTATCTTTTGAGTAGTACCGTCATAAGCATTAGTTAAACCGGTGGCAAAATTTAGGGTATCATTAGAAACTGTAGTAGTGGTAATAGAAGAGATAGTTTTTGTTTCATATTTCCCAACATTGGAATTATCACCGGAGGTTCCCTGCAAGTTAATAATTAAAACCTCGTCGCTCGTAGCTAAACCTGTTGAGGTAGCAGTTAAGACAATAGCGGTGGCTCCAGCAGAAGTGTTAGCAGTTGAGGAAAAGTTGACAGCGTCGGCAGTACCTCTACCAGCACAACTAGCAGTGTTGATATTGGTGTCAGCAGAAACAGTACAAGCTCCATCGCCACCTGTTCCGGTATCCACAGAAACAGTACTTGCTGTTGTTGTGGGCATTGAAGTGTAAGCAGTTGTGCCATATCCCTCATCAAACTTCCAGTAGGCTACAGGCCCCGGGCCCTGGGTTTCTGAACCTACTGAACCCAGGGCATAACTTGTGGCTTCTGTGGAAAAAGCAGCACTGTTAAAACCATTAGGGGCTGAGGGATTACCATAATAGTAATAGATAGTTTGAGCACCTGCAGGAAAAGTATCAAAATTAACCTGGACAGTAGTTGAGGCGTTATTACACCCTGGTGAGGCGTTAATAAAATAGGGTAAAAGTTCTCCATTTTCTTTAGTAAATCTTAAATCTCCACAATCAGACTGCATTTTACCTGCAGTAATAGGAGTGGAGGTGTCTACAGTAACAGTAATATAGACATTGTTTTCAGAGGCAGTATGGGAAGATATAGGGATAGCTGCCCTATAAAGCCAGTTCTCATCAAACCAGGCAGCAGCTGATTTAGAGGTCAAATAAGCATAGAAAAAGATCCCAGCACTAGCTACTAATAAAGCTGAGACTATAAAAATAATTTTTTTGCTTAATTTTTTAAGTATTCTTGACAATTTATTCATAATGTTGTATATTACAAGCAAATCGGGAGATCGCCGATCGCCAGGTATTCATTCCTGAGTTAAGCGGTCAAGACCCGATTTTTTTGTGCCAAATAAGATCTTTAATACTTCGTTTGCGCTAGTAATTATAGTAGCTTTTTCCTTTCTTAGAGCCACCTTTTGAATCTTGCGTTTTTCTCCTTTTTTCAAAAGAATAGTTATTTGAGTTCCATTAGTACAAGCGATTACTGTTTGTCTTTCTGTTTGTTCGATTTTTCCTGATTGGTCAATCTCGTAGTGAGAAGACTTGTTCTTTATTTGGTATTTGTGTTGTAGTTTTTTCATAAAATTAAATTTCTGATTTATTGTACTTTTGGTGGCAAATTTTTACTTTAGCGATTTCCCTAAAAATATATTTATCATTAATTAGTTCCTCCTACTATGAACCAATCAAAGGTAATATCCTTGCTGTAAGCTTTATCCAGGCTGACTACAAAACCTGCTCCGGGATTTTTCTTGCTCACTATCAAGCTTTGGCCTCCGGTGGGGGAGGTGGGGGTAAGGAAGATCTTAGAATTTTGGGTAATGGCTGTAGTGGAGATGGTCACAGCTAAGTTATAAGCACTGATTTTTGCTGAACCTAAGGAAGCAGAGAGGATATCAGAGTTATCAATTTCCAGCTTCTTAGTGGTAACAGTTTGAGCTGTTACTTTACCTTTAGTATCTATTATTACCAGGCCGTTAAAGAGGTCTATATTTCCTGCCAGAGGACCGTTTTGAAGGTAAAGGGTACCTAAAGTACTTAAGGAATCTCCTGTTAAAGAGAGAGTCCCATCTACAGAGAAGTTCCCAGCTATAATGGTATTACCAAGGTAAGTATCACCTAAGGATTTTAAGGTGTTTTGGAAGATTCCTTCATAAGAGGTTAAAGTCCCGGAGATGGTAGCCTCAGAGAATTCACCTGGAAGGTGTTTAAAGATTTCACCTTCCAGGTGGGCTGAGTCAGAAGCCAGAAGGGAATCTGGGGGAGTGAGATTC
>JAUSJM010000031.1 GCA_030647265.1 bacterium | reverse complement strand
TCCATTCTCCAGGAAACTGCCCTTTGAGTGCCTCCCCCCAGCCTGTCCCCTACTCTTAAAGCCATCATCTCTTCGATGTTTTCCAGCCCGACATTTTTAATAAACCTCCTGATAGCTGAATCGGTTTGTCTTTCATCAACAGTAAAAAGATGCCACCTGACCAATCTAAAAAGCTTGTCAGTCTGAGCCTTTGATAAATTAAACCTTTTGGCAATTTGTAAAATCAGCCTTCCTCCCGCTACTTCATGATTGTAAAAAGTAACATTACCGGAAGGATCTGTTTTCATGGTATCAGGCTTACCAATATCATGAAGAAGGGCTGCCAGTCGGACTAAAGGATTAGAGGAGGGGGTATTTTGTAAGGTGAGAAGGGAGTGCTCACCGATATCGTATACTCTGGTATGTTTAGGTCCTTCTTGAACAACCCCAAAACACCTTTCTAGCTCGGGTAAAATAACAGCTAGTATCCCCGCTTCTCTAAGTTTTACTATACCTATGTATGCCTGCCCGCCAGGGCGGGGATTCATAGAACAAAGAATTTTAAACAGTTCATCCCTGATTCTTTCCCAGGCAATTTGGGAAAGAAGATGACTATTTTCCCGGATGGCTTGCCAGGTCTTTTCTTCAATGGCAAATTCTAGTTGGGCAGCGATTCTGATAGCGCGCATTAAACGAAGAGCGTCTTCTTGAAATCTTAAGTTGGGATTACCGACAGCTCTGATCAGTTTATTTTCTAAATCCCTCTGCCCTTGGAACGGGTCACTGACCTCATACTCAGAAGGTTTACCCTGAGCGAACGGAGTGAGTCGAAGGGCTAGAGCGTTGATAGTAAAATCACGCCTGGCCAAATCTTCTTCGATTTTGTCAGTCCAAGAAACTTCCGTTGGGTGGCGGAAGTCTTGATAGATCCCTTCCTTTCTCATGGTGGTAATTTCAAAGATTCCTTCAGAAAGTGGGTCCTGTCGCTCCGGTATCTCAGGTGCGTCCTCGCTCGTTTCATTCGCTGCGGTCGACGCCCGAGATCTCTCCTCCGCGCCACCCACTTTCTCAACTGCTATTCCTACAGTTCCAAATTTATTGTCATAAAATCCCTTCGGGAAAACCTTTAATATCTCTTCCGGTTTGGCATCGGTGGTAAAGTCCCAGTCAGAAACTTTTTTACCCATCAAAAGATCACGCACCGCCCCTCCTACTATATAGGCTTGAAAACCCTCTTGGGCCAACTTTTTTAAAACTTCTTCTACTTCTTTGGGTAGCTCGTATCTCATTAGCCATATTTTAAGCTATCTGGGGGTTTTAATGAAAGGTGTGTTACAATTTCTAAAGTTTATGCCTAAAGTGTGGAAAGTATCTCCTAAACATTCTGATGATTTATTGGAACAGCTGCTTGTTAACCGTGGTTTAAAAAATAAATCAGAGATAGAAAGATTTTTACATCCTAAGCTGGAGGATTATGAAGAGGATTTTAAAATTCCCGGGATAGAAGAAGCTAAAAAAAGAATCCTTCAAGCTGTAAAAGAGCAAGAGTTAATTATTATTTATGGAGACTATGATGTGGATGGAGTTTGTGGGACTTCTGTTTTATATCATGGATTAGCCTCTTTAGGGGCCAAAGTTTTGCCCTATATCCCCCACCGGGAAAAGGAGGGTTATGGTTTATCCAAAGAAGGACTTCAGGTGGTGAAAGAAAAAGGAGCGGGGTTGGTCATTACTGTGGATAACGGTATTGTGGCTTTGGAACAGGCCAAGTTTGCTAAAGGTTTGGGGCTGGATTTAATTATTACCGATCATCATCTGCCTCTGGAAGAAAAACCACAATGTTTGGCTTTAGTCCACTCTACCAAGATCTGTGGCACTGCTGTGGGCTGGTGTCTTATCAAGTCTTTAGTCTCAAAAGAGTTAGCTGAAGAACTGCTGGATTTAGTAGGAGTAGCTACGATCTGTGATTTAGTGCCTCTTTTGGAAGTAAATAGAGCTTTGAGCACTGCTAGCCTAGTCCAGCTTAATAAAACTACCAGACCAGGACTTTTGGCTCTCTTTTATGAAGCAAAAATTGCTTTAGGGGAGATTGACTCTTACCGGGTAGGGCATATTTTAGGCCCCCGTTTAAATGCCATCGGAAGGTTAGAACACGCTATCGATTCAGTGAGACTTCTTTGTACAAAGGATAAGCTTAAGGCTAGAAACTTGGCGAGACTTCTTTGTGAAGCCAATGATCAAAAAAAACAGTTGTCGGTGCAGGCTACTTTAGAGGCTAAAGAGATGATTGCCCAGGAGAGAGGACTTCATCTTGATGAAACTACAAAATGGAAAAAAATTATTGTACTGCAGTCTGAAAAGTGGATCCCGGGAATTATCGGGCTGATTGCTGCCCGGGTAGCTGAGGAATATCATCTGCCAACGGTGGTTTTATCAATAGGGGAGACAGAATCCAAAGGCTCAGCCAGGTCGGTAAACGGTTTGGATATTGTGGAGACTATTAGAAAGTGCTCAGATTTATTGATAGATATTGGGGGGCATCCCAAAGCTGCCGGTTTTACCATTGATACCAGTAAAATTTTGGATTTTAAAAAGAAGCTAGAAGGATTAGTAAAGGAGGTGGTTTATGAAGATATGGATGAATTACTAGTTGAGGCAGAGGTAAGTTCTAAGCAGCTTACTAAAGAACTGGTGAAAGAATTAGAACAATTAGAGCCTACAGGGGTAGGAAATCTCAGGGTTATATTAGCCAGTCAAAATGTGAGGATTTCTGATATTAAAACAGTAGGGGAGGGAAAACACCTTAAGTTTAAGGGAGATGGGATGGAAGCAATAGCTTTTTCTTTAGGCCAACTGGCCTCCCTTTTAGAAGAAGGCCAGTTAGTAAATTTAGCCTATTATTTAGAGATAAATAAGTTTAATGGACAGGAAAAGCTCCAACTAAAAGTGGTAGAGCTTCAAGTCTAAGTAAGGTAAATTAAATTCCCTTAGCAAATAATAGCTCTCCCTCTGCTGGCATTATATCTCTCAAAGAAGCGTTAGTGGCATGCATTACGCGAGCCTTTTTTCCTAAAAGCCGACATTGCTGACGCATTTCTCGGCGATCTTCTATTAGCTTGTTACGAGTAGCCTCGTCTGATACTCCAGCTAATTGATGTGTAACTTTTTTTGCTATCATGCGTAGAGCACAGATTGCTTCATCAACCTCGAATGTTCCCCCTGCTTTGACTGGAGCATCAGGTACTATCCAATAATTTCTAAATACTTCACTCATTTTAAACACCTCCTTTCTTTTCCCATAAAAAAACCTCCCCTTTTTGGGAGGTCTTATTTTCCTTTGGGATTTTAGATTTTCTCTAAAAAGACCTCCCTAATCTTGGTGCCTTAATGAGCACCAAAGTAAGGAGGCTGACTAAAGTAAAAATACTTAAAGCTATAACACTGTTCATATAAAGACACTCTAGTATATTTCCACTTTTGACCTCTTGTCAACTAGGAAAATTTAGGGTATATTTACTAAAAGCTTATGTTCAGCAGTCAATCAACCAAATTTTTTTACTTTAATTTTTGGTTTACTTCCCGAAAGGGGGGTAGGTTGACGTCCTAAGTATTTAAAAGACTTTAGGATGAGAGAACTTACCTCCCGCAAGGGAGTTTTTTGTGGTTAAAACAGAGAAAGGAGGTGAAAAATATGATTATAGAAAATCTAGGTTTAACAGCTAGAGATTTAGCAAAACAGGTTAGTGAAGTTGCACCGGGAGTTTGTGTAGAGACTAAGCTGGGAACTTGTACTTCATGTCGAGTACCGCGACTAGTTGTTGGACTACAAACAAGAGGTCTGAGTGAAGGGGTAGTAATAGATGAAGTTGTGGCTGAAGTAAATAGGGTTTGTTGTAAACCTCTGGGAGGACAATTACGCTTGTCTGCGGTAGAGAGAGCAGCGGGAAGAACGAAAAATATCTGGTAAATATCCAGATATAAAAAAGGAAGGCAGAAGTAAAAAATCACAAGATTATTGATAGTCTTCTGTCAGAGTATTGCCAAGGTAAGTAGGAGTTGTTATCATCAAACCACGATGGAGAGGACATTAATTTTAGACTGTAATCAAAAAGTTGGAGAGAAGGTGAAAATCTGTGGGTGGGTACAGGTCAGACGTGACCATGGAAAGATAATTTTCTTGGACATTTTAGACAGGTCCGGGGTCATTCAGGTGGTTGCCACACCCGATGTGGCAGGTAGCTTACATCCCCAAGATGTTGTGTGTATACAAGGGGTGGTTAACAAAAGACCGGAGAAGCTGGTTAATCCTAACTTGGAAACTGGCTTAGTTGAGCTACAGGCAGAAAAGATCGAAGTTTTATCCAAGGCTGAAGAGCTTCCCTTTGATATGGGATCAAAAGAGTTGGATCTTCAACTCCCCACCCTTTTAGATTACCGAAGCTTAACTCTAAGACACCCAAAAGTAAGAGAAATATTTAAGATTCAGGAAGTGGTCATTGATGCTTTCCGGGAAGCTTTAAAAAAGAAAGAGTTTACTGAATTTCAGTCCCCGGTGATTATTCCCCAAACTGCTGAAGGAGGGGCGGAGGTTTTTGAAGTGAAGTATTTTGACCAAAAGGCATATCTTGCTCAAAGCCCCCAATTTTATAAACAGATTTTAGTGGGTGTTTTTGAGAGGGTTTTTACTGTTAATAAAACATTGCGGGCTGAACCATCGGTTACTACCCGCCACTTGACCGAAGTAACCACCCTTGATGGAGAGTTTGGTTTTATTGATTCATGGGAAGAGGTAATAGAGATGGTGGAGTATGTGATTAAATATATTCTTAGTCGGGTGGAGAAGGAATGTGGTGATATTTTAAAAACATTTAACGCTTCTATCCCAAAAGTTTCTGAAAAATTGCCGCGGATTAAGTTGCGTGAAGCTCAGGAAATTATTTTTAAGCGGACGGGTCGTGACAATAGAAAGGAACCGGATTTAGAGCCGGAAGATGAACGTGAAATTAGTCGTTGGGCACTTGAAGAGCATGGATCTGAGCTTGTGTTTATTACTCATTATCCCGTGTCAAAAAGACCTTTCTATACTTATGAAGATCCGGATGACCTAGGGTATACCTTGAGCTTTGATTTAATTGGGCGAGGGACAGAATGGTTAACCGGAGGGCAAAGAATTAATACCTATGATGTTTTGGTGGAAAAAGCTAAAGATAGAGGTGTGGACTTAAAAAAGAGTGAGTTATATCTTCAGGCTTTCAAGTATGGTTTACCACCTGAAGGAGGATTTTCCTTTGGATCCGAGAGAATTGTGATGCATATTTTAGGTTTATCTAATATTCGTGAAGCATCGCTTTTCCCGAGGGATATGGAAAGAGTTGATGTCAGACTTTCCACCCTGAAATGATACCCTTTTTCTATGTTGCTGTTATTTTATTAATTGCTGTTAACTTGCTTTTTGGTTTTTCCAAAACTTTAAACCTGGCACAAACAAAAATCTTTAAGGAAAAAGAGGCAGTGGTTCAAAAAATAGATATTCCCAAAGTGACCCCTTTGCCTCGAAATTTGGGCCTTGCCCCTCCTCAAGTTTCCGCAGTAGCTGTTTTTGTGGAGGACTTAAATACAAACACTACACTTTTTACCAAGGATGCCCAAAAAAGAGTGCCCATTGCTTCGACTACTAAAATCATGACAGCTCTCGTGGCGGTAAATTCTTTTCCGGAAGATGCAGTTTTAACTGTCCCGGCAGTGTCTTTAGTGGAGGGTTCCAATATGGGATTAAAACTGGGAGAAAAACTTTCCTTACGAAGCCTTTTATATGGCATGCTATTAAACTCCGGTAATGATGCTGCGTACACCATAGCTGCTAACTATCCGGGCGGGGTGGGGGCTTTTGTGAGGGAGATGAACAGGAGGGTTTCCGAGTTGGGATTGTCCAACACCCATTTTGACAATCCCGCCGGGTTTGACAGTCCTAATCACTATTCTTCCGCCTCAGACTTAGCCCGGATTGCCTCCCTTGTTTCTCAAAATCACCAGCTTTCCTGGGTAGTGGGCACAAAGGAGGCCACAGTGGCTTCAGCAGACAAGAGTATTAGCCACCCTTTAAAAAATTTAAACAAACTACTGGATATACCGGGAGTGTTAGGGATGAAAACCGGTACTACTCCTTTGGCGAAGGAAAACCTGGTAGGTTTAGCAGAGAGGGGGGACCATAAAATTCTTACCGTAGTTTTAGGCAGCGAGGACCGTTTTAGGGAGACAGAAAAACTTCTTGATTGGACGGACTCTAATTTCCGCTGGCCCGAGTAGGTTGAGCACTGGTTGAAGCAGTAGGGGGAGTGAAAACAGTATTTGAGACAGCCGGAACAACGGCGGCAAATCCTGGGCCTTCAAAAACAAACACCGGTTGTAAGAATGGTGAGTATTCCTCAGATTCATAGTAAGCCAAATAAACCAAGGTGATGGAAATTTTAGGGTTAGGAGACTGCATAGTAACAAAGCCTAAACCTGATTTTAAATCAGTAAAAGCTTGCTCCGGAGTTTTTAAAGGGTAAGTGGAGGAGGTGGTAGTGTCAATGGTCCAAAAAACATTATCCAGTTTGAGGTATTTGTTTGTTTCCGCACGGTCTTTGGTGATAACTGCTTTTACCAGACCCTTGTTAAAATCAGCAGTGACAATAGGCAGGTTATCCAGATCGGCAGGCCATAAGGAAACTTCGGCACTGGTGGCGGTATTTGCTAAGTCGCTGTCAAAAATAATATTGTCACGGCCGGAATTTAGGGTATCGGACGTCAAACCTTTACTGCCTAAATACGACTTTAAATCCTGAACAAGCCTTTTTTGATCGGTAAAAGCGTTGTCATCTAAAGTTGCAGAAGAGGTGGCAGTAATCCTTTGAAAGTGGAAGTTACCGGTACTCAAATCAATATTGAGGGTTCCGAGGTTACCATCGGAAAATCGGTACTCCGTATCTGAGAGAATGGTTGGACCTTGGGGGAAACCCAGGCTTTCAGCCAGCTTTTGAGCCCGTTCCGAAGAAAGAAGAGTTAGTCCCAGCTTGGGAATAAAATAAACTTTGCTAATTTTAGGCAGCTTAGGAAACCCTCCGGTAACAGTATCTAAAGAGTAAGAATAGTTGGAGGTGGAAACATTGGTGGAAGGGAAATTTAAAGAGGGAAGGGTCCCGAATTTCAGCTCCGGTTTTTCTTCAACAGGAGGAAGGTGGGCCAAATAGTAGGCTCTCCATAAGTTATAACCAATAATGGAGATTGTAAGTACAACAATAAAAACTCCAAAACTAATTACACCTCTTCTGGTCCAGAAAGCAACTTGAGTTAAAGTCATGGCAGATAATCTAATTATACAGAAATAGAGTGAGAGCTGTATAATACCAGTTATGGATAAGGTTAAAACCAGATTTGCCCCTTCCCCTACAGGAATGATGCATATTGGAAGTGTTAGGACAGCTCTTTATGCATATTTAGTGGCGCGGCAACACGGAGGAACTTTTTCTCTCAGAATTGAGGATACAGATCGCAATAGGTTTGTACCAGAAGCAGCTGAGGATATTGTCCAAAATATGAAATGGTTGGGGTTGAACTTTGACGAGCAACCAGTTGTACAATCAGAGCGGAAAGATCTCTATGTGAAATATGCTAAGGAACTGATTGAGAAAGGTGCAGCTTATGAACAGGATAGTGCTATTTGGTTCAAGATGCCTAAAGAAGGTAAGGTGGGATTTGTTGATTTAATTGGTAACCGCAAAGTAACCTTTAATTTGAGTGACCAAAAAGATTTTGTCCTTTTGAAATCAGATGGGTTCCCCACTTATCACCTTGCCCATGTAGTTGATGATCATTTAATGGGAACTAATCCGGTAATTAGAGCTGACGAATGGTTACCCTCCATTCCAAAACATGTTTTAACTTTCCAAGCATTTGGGTGGGAAGTACCTCAATATGCACATTTGCCTTTAATTCTGGGGAGTGACCGCTCAAAATTGTCAAAAAGACATGGTGCTAAAGGAGTAAGTGAATTTCACCAAGACGGGTTTCTGCCCGAAGCAATATTAAATTATATGGCTCTTTTGGGATGGACACCTCCTGATGGTAAGGAAGTGATTAGTTTGGATGAAATGGTTAAGACTTTTGATTTAAAAAGTGTACATTCGACACCGGCTGTTTTTGATCTTACTAAATTGGAGTGGATGAATGGCGAATATATCAGAAAGATGTCTGATGAGGAGCTGACAAAAAGACTTCAGGAGTTTTTGGTGGATCACCCCAACAAAGATAAAATTGCCCCCTTAGTGCCTTTGGTTAAAGAAAGAATTAAAAAGTTGTCAGACTTTATACCTTTGACTGATTTCATTTGGGAAAAACCGGAATATGATGTAGAAGTCTTTAAAAAGATTAAACTGAATGATTTAGATATTAAAGATGTTTTAAATAAGATAGCTTATAAACTGGAGGAGATAAAGAAACCTTGGAAAGATAAAGAGTTTGAAAAAGCTTTTAGGCAACTGGCAAAGGAGCTTGATGTTCCGGCAGGAAATGTCTTCCAATTAATCAGGGTAGCAGTCTCCGGGCAATTAGTGACGCCTCCTCTTTTTGAAAGTATTAAAATAATAGGAGAGGATGAAACTTTAAATCGTGTGAGGGAGGTTATTTCCCAATTTCCTAATTTCTCTTAAAATTAATTATGTCTCAATATATTATTCAAGGCGGTAATAAACTTAAAGGGAAAGTAAAACTTTCCGGCAATAAAAACTCTATCTTGCCCTGCCTTGCTGCAACGCTCTTAACCGATAAAGATGTGCTGATAAAAAATGTTCCCCAAATTGCTGATGTGGAGCTATTTCTGGAGATTTTAAGAAGTTTAGGAGCAGAGGTAGAAGTTTTTGATCATCAGGTAAGGGTAAATGCTGGTAAAGCTAACCGTAGAAAGCTTCCTGATGAGTTATCAAGAAAACTTCGGGCTTCGATTCTTTTCGTAGGACCTCTCCTTGCCCGTTTAGGAAAAGTGGAATTTCCTCACCCCGGAGGTTGTGTCATTGGGAGAAGAAGTATTGAGGCTCACTTGGGAGGATTCTCGGAATTAGGGTTTAAATTGAGAGGTAAAAACGGCGGATATGAGGCTTCCGGTTTTATAAGTAAAAAAGAAGAGGAAGTATTCTTGGACGAACCATCGGTGACAGTTACTGAAAACCTACTTTTAACTGCTGCTCTGGGTTCGTCTAAAGTAACTTTAAAAAACTGTGCAGCTGAGCCACATGTAGTTGATCTATGTCGAATGCTCTCTATGATGGGAGTAGGGATTGAAGGTGTTGGAACTTCTACCTTAAAAATTAGGAGTTCAGCTAATTTAAAAGGCGGAGAGTTTACGATCTCTTCTGATTATGTGGAGTTTGGGACATATGCTATTGCTGCTGCAATAACCTCCGGGGAGATAGAGATAGAAGGTTTACCTTTGAAAGGGATGGAACCAGTGGTTCATCCTTTGGAAAAGATGGGATTGGAATTTAAGGAACAAGGAAATGCAGTTGGCGTGACGGCAAAACATATAAAACCAATTCAGGTTCTTAAGACTAATATTTGGCCGGGGTTTCCTACCGACATGATGAGTTTGGCTATAGTTTTGGCAACTCAAGCCAGAGGAGTGTCTTTAATGCACGACTGGATGTATGAATCGCGGATGTTTTTTACCGATAAGCTGATTAGTATGGGCGCCAATATTACCATTGCTGATCCGCATCGAGTTTTGATTTCCGGCCCGGCAACACTAAGGCGTCGGGAGTTGGAATCCCCCGATATTAGAGCCGGCATGGCTTTGGTTATGGCAGCTCTTATCGCCAAGGGAGAGAGTATTATTAATCGGGCTGAACTTATTGAGCGCGGTTATGAAGATGTTGTCGGTAAGCTTTCTGCTTTGGGAGCTGTGATTGAAAAGGTTAGCTGATCCATACTCTCTCCACTAGGTAAAATCCTCCAAAAATGGTATTATTACGAAGTAACAAATTTGTTTATTGCGTAAGAATCAAAGACTAAGAGATGCATAATGTATTGGAAGGTATTTACCGGGCCGGATTAAAGTTTCTTGCTCCCTTAAAACCTGAGGAAACTTACGCCACTATTGTTCAGGAAGCAATTAAGCTGGTAGGAGCAGAATACGGCGATATTTATTTGGAAGAACAAGGTGAATTGGTAAGAGTTTATTCTTCTGTTCCCACGGATTACCCCACCAAACACCGCCGTCATGATACTACCTACCGGGCTTTTAAAGAACGCAAGATTATTATTACCGATGTTTCGGAAGTGGCCCGCGCAGAGCGGGTTGGTTTGCATAAAATGTCCATTCAGTCGACGGTTTTTATCCCGTTGTCTTACCGCAGCCAGTCAATTGGTGTCTTGACTATTAACACTACTAAAAAAATCGGTGACTCGAATGTTGAATTAAAGGTGTTAAGGCTATTTGCTTCGGTGGCCAGCTTAGCCCTGAAAAAAACCCAGCTTTATAATGAAACCAGGAGAGCTTTAGAAACAAGGGATCTTTTCATCTCGATGGCAGCACATGAGCTTCGTACCCCTTTGACTACCATCAGCGGCTATATTCAACTTTTGCACACTAAGTTTGCCGGAGCCGATACCCCAGAATCCCGGTGGATAGAAGAGTTGCTTTCCGAATCTTCCCGTTTAACCCAACTGGTTAATGAACTGCTGGCGGTGAATCGTATTAAAGCCGGGGTACTGCAGTACATTTGGAAAGAGTGCAGTTTAAGGGAAATTATTCACCGAGCTATCTCCGACTTTCGCTTTAATCACCCCCATTATAAAATTAATTTTCAGGATCAACTTGACACTACCCAAGATAGGGTAGTGGGAGATTTTGATAAATTGCTGCAAGTATTGATTAATCTTGTAGATAACGCTGCCAAGTTTTCTCAACCCGGTTCGGAAATTAACCTGGCTTTAAAGTTTAGAACTCCCCATTTGGTCCTCACTGTTAGAGACCATGGTAAGGGTATCCCTAAAAAGGATCTGCCCAGGATTTTTGACGGTTTTTACCAAGGAAGGGATCCTTCTAAGGATGGTATGGGACTTGGCTTGTTTTTAGCCAAAAATATTATTGAAGAACACCGAGGGACGATCCATGTCCACTCGCGGGTAAATAAGGGAACTGTGGTAGAGGTGCAACTTCCCAGGGCGAGACTTTAAATTACTCCTTGATCATATATCCGAAGCCGCGTACCGAATGTAGTAGTTTTTTGTTTGATGTGAAATCAACCTTTTTCCGTAAGTATCCCATGTAGACATCCACTACCCGGGTTTCAATTTCCGGAGAAAAAAGCCAAACCCGGTTTAAAATCATCTCCCGGGTTAAGATTCTGCCTTTGTTGTTCATTAAATATTGCAGCAGTTTGAATTCTTGAGGGGTTAGCTGAATTTGTTTGGAACCGCGCTTGACCTCAAAAGTAGCGTTATCAAGCTCCAAGTCAGCTACCTTAAGGACGGTATCTGAGCCGTCTTGGTAACGGAGGCGGGCTTTAACTCTGGCTAAAAGTTCATCAGCTAAAAATGGCTTAGTCATATAATCATCGGCTCCTAAGTTTAGTCCGTGCACAATATCTGCCACTCCGTCTTTGGCGGTAAGGATAATGACCCGAAGTTTGGGATACTTTTTTCTGATTTCCAGACAAACTGACTCTCCTGTCATATTGGGAAGGGTTAAATCCAAAAGCACTAAATCGGGAGGAAGTTTTTGAATTGAGTTTAAAGCTTGGATGCCGTCTGAAGCAGCTTGAATAGCAAATCCTTCTCCGGAAAGCAACTCTTTGAGGTACTTTTGTAAACCGATGTCATCTTCGACAACTAAAATTGTTTTTGACATCTTCTGGATTATATCAATTTTTATTGTAGAACACAACCCCTTATTAAGCCTTTTTTTAATTTTTTGTGTAAGAGAAAATGTTTTTTAAGGTTGAAAATATAAAAAATATGCAGATATTTTTAAAGAGACGGTAAGTGGGAAGAATTATCCTGACATACTTCTTACAGTTTTTTTGTCTTTCTCTTAAAGGAGAGTCCTAAGATAGTCCCAAGATAGGGAGGTGAAGTTTTAAAACATTAAGTTTATGACATATAAACACACTAATTCTAAAGGTACCGACTATTATTTACATTCTAAAGATGTGGCACTACGGAGTGGCCGAAGACAAACTATTTATTACTTTGCCAAAAGCCCCGGTTTAGGGGCAGTCGATGATATTCCTGCCGGATTTATGGTGGTAGAAAATCAGCGGACCGGTCTACCGATCTTGAAAAAGAAATAAAATAGACCAGAGGTGGGGATATTAATATGTAAGGTGAGGAAAAGAAGCAGATAAATCAAGAGATAGAGGACTTTAAAAAATGATTTTCTGCTTCTCCCCAGTTAACAACATTCCACCAGGCTTCAATATAGTCAGCTCTTTTATTTTTATACTTTAGATAGTAGGCATGTTCCCAAAGATCCAAACCTAAAATGGGGGACAAGCCCTGGGAGATGGGGGAATCCTGGTTGGGAGTATTAAGAATGGAGAGTTTACCGTTGTCCAAAACAAGCCAGGTCCAACCACTGCCAAAAACTCCCAAAACTGAGTAGTTAAATTGTTCTTTAAAAGCTTCCAAGTTCCCAAAGGTCTGATTTATAGTCTCAAGTAACTTTCCATGAGGTTTACTATTACCGGGGGAGGCCATCATGGTCCAGAAAATAGAATGGTGATAGTGTCCACCAGCGTTATTTTTGACTTTGGTTCTGATCTCCTCGGGAACTTTATCTAAGGATTTTAACAATTCTTCTAGACCCATCTTTAAAAACTCCTCGTGTCCTGCTAAGGCTTCATTTAGGTTTTTTACATAGGTGGCATGGTGACCATTTAGATGCACCCGCATCGTTTCCTCATCAATAAAAGGCTCTAAAGCGCTGTAAGCGTAAGGAAGATCAGGAAGTTCAAACATGGGTTAACTATACAACTTAACAAGATAGAAATAAACAAAAGTTGGGTATTAAAAAGGTAAGAGGTTGAACTGGTTGACGGATCAAACCGTATCTTAGATGATTAAAGAGGTGATGAAGTTTGGTTTTTTACTACTGCTTGTTCTTTCTCTTACTCTGTTTCCTTCTGGGACTTTAGCCAGAGTTACCCCTAATGATCTTTATCAGGCGAAGAGAGCTGATTTTGAAAGCAACTTATCTAAAATTTCCGATTCCTCTAAAAAAGAGACTGTCCGGCAGGCTGACCGGATACTGGGTGAAACCAACCAAAGGGTGTGCCAGAGATTCGATGTGGAAATTGCCCATCTTGCAGCAATTCTGGAAGAGAAAAAATACCGGCAGGGAGTGTCTAATACTGTAGTGGCTTACGGAAGAGGTAATACCGCTTTGGACTCTGCTGCTTACTATTTAAACTATGCTGCCGAAGCAGTAGCCTATCAAAAAATCCAGGATTATACTCCTTTAATAGGACAAGGGAATCTAAAGGGTTCTGTCAATACAAGTATGTTAAATTTAAAATCAAACCTCCAAACTGTGCAGGGAAAAATATTGAAGGCCAAGGCAGAGGTAGGAAAGGCGGTGGAGAGTGAGAAATAAACTGTTTCTGATTTTATCGGCTTTTATGGTAATAATGCTTTTTGGTTTTTTAATTAAAGGTGGGGGTGTTTCTCAAAATCTGGTTAGCCCTAAAGAGGAGGATCTTCCTAAACCAGAAGCTACCCCCTCTCCTACTCCTGTAGAATTTCATTTTGATAAATCTACTAATTTAAAAATGGAGTTGGAGGAAGTTAATCCTCAAGTTAAAGATTCAGATTTTCAGGACCTGGAAAAATTAATACCCTCCCTCTGAGGTTTCTTAAAGAATTTTATTCCCATAAATAAAATCCGCAATTTCTTTGCTGGTAAAGATTATTCCTGAAGGGGATAAGTGGATATAATCCTGGGTACTAATATAATCGGGGTTTCCGTCACCATTTTCCATTAAGGAATCCTTAAAAATGTTAATCAAAGGAATATTATGAGAGTTAGCATAATCAATATGGTTTTTTATATAGGCAATCCTTTCTTTAACCCACTTTGCCCTTACCTCATCAGATAGATCTACCTGGTTTTTGGCAAAAATCTTTTTGTTGGGAGAGATCGAAGCTACAAAAACAATTTTACCCCGGGGGTTAGTCTCTTTTAAGGTAGATACAATTTTATCCAACTCCTCACTTTGCTTTTTCAAACCAGCTTCTAAAGGATACTCCGAAAGAGGGTTTTCCCCAAAAGATTCAACTAAAATTAAATCATAATCAATCTCGGCAATGGGTCTGAATTTTCTTCCATGCTCAGTTTCCTTGGTTACTCTTTCAACTACAGATAAAATATTGGTGGCTCCAAAACCATAATTTAAAACTTCAAATGATTTTTTATAATAATCCGTAAGGTATTGTTTTAACTCGGTGGAGTTTCCCAAACCTTCAGTCATGGAATCACCAACCATGACGATGGTGTAGTCCTGGGGGTATTTAACCTTTTGTTTTCCAAAAACTTCTATTTCCTTGGTGGTAACTGGTTTAGACTCAGGTTTTGGTTTGTTTATTATATAAAATGCTCCAACCACTAAAGCAATAATTAAGGAAAAAATAAATAGTTTCAGAGGGGGAAAAATCACCTATCCACTATAGCATTAAAAAGCTGGGTCTAGTTGATTTATGGTAGAACTTTTTATACAAACCTTTGTCTTTAGATAGAATTAAAGAAGAGGCCATATTCGTTAGGGTCTAGATAAGTTAACGCACTACTAAAGTGCTAGAATAGCTTGTCTGGACAATGTATAACAAATATCTAAAACGTTCACACCTTTCTGAGCACCAATTCCGTCATCTTTTGAGATGTTTCTGCCATGATTATACAG
>JAUSJM010000022.1 GCA_030647265.1 bacterium | reverse complement strand
TGGTAAAACATGGAAAACTAACTTTAAATCAAGACCTTGAGGAGCCCAATCTAACTTTTCTAAAGCTGGAACTATAGACTGGCCAGAAGCATCTTTTCCCACCACTCCTCCCAAAGAGATGGTAAAGTTACCACCCTGGGAAGCAGGCAGAGTATTAGAGATTTTCCCTACCCCAAACAAGTTGGTGTGTTCTACCCTGATTATTCCTTCAGTAGCTATGGCTGCTTTTTTACCAGCCTGTTCTAAGGAAAGATAAAGGGCTAGACCAGAAGCTAAAAGGTCAACATTGACCTCAGAAGGTAAGGCTATTAAAATATTCTGAGCTCCAGTTAGAGCTGGGGTCAAACCAGAAATTTGAGCATCGTACTTCATTGTTGCCCCGATTTTACCACATTGAGACTATAAGATACAAGTGAGCTATCAAAGGGTGCAATATGATTCCAGAGTATCTCCAAACTATTGTTACAATCCAGCTTCAGTCATAGTCCGCCAGTGAGCAAGTAAAATAGGTCTGGCAATTCTCTCTATCCTTTTAGGAGTTAAGGTAACTTCCAGTTCTGTATCTTCTAGGTCTTCGCCAAGCAATTCAGAGCTCAGGGGTTCTGGTCTAGTCCAAAACGCTTTGATACTTCCATCCGGACATCTCCGAAGCTCAAAATATTCATGATTAGCATGTCGCCCTTTACTTGAAGTAATATCAAAGTAAGTTTTATTAGATGGTTCTTCGTTAGTTGGTGCTACCTGATCAAGATTAATATAACCTTCACTCCAATCTAAATAGGCACTATCAGGTGAATCCCAACCCTTAGGTGGCTCCCCAGGTTCAATAATAGATTCTGTGGTTGAACCAGTAGCCATGTCAACAGTTACCTTTCTTATTGGTGGAAGATTAGGTGGTTTTGGAGGATTTTCTCTGTGCTGTACCTTTATAACATCATCTACTAGATCATATAAATCCCGATCAGTTATTGTGCCCTCTCGGAGCATTTTCATCCAATCCTTAGAGAGTCCTTTGTTTACTTCTCCTCTATTTCTTTCCATCTGTTATTAAAGTAGCCTAAATGATTCTACAATATCCCCTGGAGTAAATTCTATGGCGGTATCAAAGATCATACCACATTCCTGGCCTTTTTCTACTTTAGAAACCTCTTCTTTTAACCTTTTTAAAGATTTAATCTTCATCTCCCCTACAACCTCCCCATCTCTTACCAACCTTACCTTTGGTCCTTTGGAGATAGTGCCTTCCAAAATCTTACACCCGGCTATCTTTTCTCCCTTACCATAAGGAAACTCGGCTATAATCTGGGCCCTGCCAAAAACTTCTTCTACCTTCCCAGGTTGTAAAATTCCTTCCACCACATCTTCCATCTCATCTAACAGTTCATAGATGATGTTGTAGGTTCTAATGAGAACATTGTTGACCTCAGCCAACCTTTGAGCGGTAGGCACAACTTTGACATTAAAGCCCAAAACTATGGCTTTAGAAGCAACAGCCAGTCCAATATCCGAATAAGTGATATCTCCCGTCCCGGAGCTTAAAACTTTAACCAGCTGTTTTTCCTCGTTGAACTTTTCCAAAGCCGTGGTGATAGCCTCCAAAGAACCTTGTTTATCAGCTTTAACTACCACATTTAAAACTTCTGACCCCGTTTCTTTAAGTCTTTCAATCAAGCTGACAGCCTTGGCCTTTCCGTTTCCTTCTGCTCCTTTTACCTCTCCTAAGTTCACTCCCACCGGAGGAACCTTTTCAAAACCCAATACTTCTACAGGCATGGAAGGACCAGCTTTATCCACAATCTTTCCTGACCAGTCAGTCATCCCCCGAACTTTCCCGGAAGCCTCTCCCACCGCCATTTTATCCCCCCGCTTTAAGGTACCGTCTCTTACTAAAACCGTGGCTACCGGACCACGGAATTTATCCAAACGGGATTCAATAATTATTCCTTCGGCCGGTTTTTGAGAATCCCCTTTTAACTCATGAATCTCTGCCACCAGGGTAATAGTTTCCAAAAGCTCGGGTACACCTTGGCCGGTTTTGGCACTCACCGGCACTAAAGGCACATCCCCACCGTACTCTTCTATCAACACCTCTTTATCAGAAAGCTGTTTTTTAATCTTCTCCGTTTGTACTTTGACATCAATTCCCGGAAGGTCAACCTTATTTAAAGCTACAATCATAGGAATCCCTGCTGATTTAATGTGCTTGATAGCTTCCACTGTTTGAGGCATCACTCCATCATCTACTGCCACTACTAAAATGGCGATATCAGCCAGTTTTGCCCCTCTGGCTCTCATCTTTTCAAAAGCAGCATGCCCCGGGGTATCAATAAAGGTAATTAGTTTCCCTTGATGTTCTACTTGATAGGCAGAGGTAGCCTGGGTTATACCCCCAACCTCCCGGGCTGCTACTGTGGTTTGCCTAATAAAATCGAGTAGGGTAGTCTTACCATGATCCACATGGCCTAAAATTGTTACAACTGGTGGTCTTACCGTTTCTGCCATATTTTTGCTCAAAAAAACCGCCCTCATCAGGCGGCCTATCAAGCGTTTAGCAATTAGAATTAAAGATTAACTTTTATACATTATTCTTTTTGCTTTTTGCTCGCCTCAGGCTCGCCTTGATCTTCTGTTTCTGACTTTTTATCTTCTGCTTCGATATCTGCTTCAGCTTGTGCAGCTGCTTCTCCTTCACTCTCTACAGGTTCAGGCTGGGTGGCATCTACTACTGCCTCTTCTGCTGTAGCCTGATCTATTCTTTCTTCCACCTTTTCTACCACTGCTGCTTTATCCTCTTTGGAAGTAGGCTCACCAGCAGCCTGAGCTGGAGCTTGAGAGATAGCTTCTTTGGCTTCATGTGTCCCCTCACCGCTGCCTTCAATATCAATCTTCCAACCGGTCAATCTGGCAGCCAGCCTCACATTTTGCCCACCTTTACCGATAGCCAAGGAAGTTTGGGTGGAGGGAACTCTCACCTTAGCTACTTTATCCCCACTCTTTTCATTAATAGTTACCTGGACTTCTTTAGCTGGGGACAAAGCAGCAGCAATATACCTAGCTGGGTCTTCCGAAAAAGAGATGATATCAATTCTTTCCTCTCCCAGTTCATTCATCACCGCCTGAACCCTCACCCCTTTTTGTCCCACCAGGGAACCCACCGGATCAACCCCTTCTTGGGTAGAAACAGCAGCAATCTTGGTTCTGGCTCCCGCTTCCCGGGCAATATCTTTGACCACCACCGACCCTGTTTGGATCTCCGGTACTTCCATAGCAAAGAGCCCTGCTACCAGTTGGGGATCAGCGCGGGAAACTACCACTTCCGGGCCATGCCGACCTTCCCGAATTTCTTTAATAAAGAACTTTAATCTTTGCCCAGAGTGATAATATTCATCACGGGTTTGCTCTGGATAAGGCATCACCCCTTCCGCCCGGCCTAAATCCACAAAGTAAGTATTGCCCTCTTGTCTTTGAACAGTTCCAGAGATGACCGTCCCCACTTTTTTCTCATACTCCTCTAAAACAGCATCTTTTTCCGCTTCATGAAGGCGTTGCATAATGACCTGCTTGGCAGTTTGAGCCGCGATGCGGGCAAAACCGGGAGGGGTAACATTTTCTTTACCCCGGAGGATAGAAATTTCCCCACTGGCAGGATCAATTTCCGCTTTTAGCTCTTCAAAATCTTCCGGAATTTCCTCACCTCTTAAAGAGAGGTCTTTACGGTAAGCTGCCAAAGCTGCTTGTTGGATAGCTTCTATAACCACGTTAACATCTACACCTTTTTCTGAGGCTAACTGGTTTAAGGCAGCTGCAAATTCAGTTCTTGCTTGTATAGGCATATTTTTCAAAAATGAATCCATTGGCCCAAAAGCCAATGTCTTCTTTTTGCTCATGGAAACCATTCGCAAAAATAAAGGCGGGACTAGGCCCACCTCCTCTGTCCCTCCAATTTAACTTACGCCATTTTAGTTCTTCACTCTCATGAAGTCAACCCCAATCTAGTCAAGTTCAAGGCTAAAATAAAATATCCTTAAAAAGTAGTTTATCAACACACTAAGCAGCTACTAACACTCTATTTTTTGTTTTAGCAAGGATGTGGTCGATTCTCTCTATACGGTTGTTAAACTCAAGCTGAGAAAAGACAGTAACAGGAAGCGTGTGAGGGTCAAGTAAGATAAGTCTCTTTTCTCCTCCCTTACTTACAACCGAGAGATTTCTATAACCTCCTATGTCCAAAAACTCCTCGGGCAGCCTCTGATAAATACCTAAAACTCTTTCCGCGAAAGGAATAAATTGCCTACAAAGTTGTTGATTAGTAGTCAGTGTCGCTACCAGTTGTTCCATAGTGAAATCAGTAAAAAAATCTCTGAGCTCACCCTCCATATATGGTTGTACAACTGCTAAAGCCCGAATTGCCCGAAGATGAGAGTGTACAATAAGGAACATCTCTTCTGGCACCAATCCTGGAATGTCACCAAAGTCAGTTTTTACTCGCTGATAGCTCATCCGCACTTGCCTAGCTTTAACTGACAAAGCCTCCCCATTTAATCCGATTGACTCACGATTAATCTTTAAAGCATACTTTCTATCCTTCACTTGAAAAGAAAAAACAGCTTGCTCCCAACCACGACCTACTGCTAAAGGGGAAGTGTCCAAAAATGGCATTTTAGAGGGCTCAAAAACCAGCCTGGCAATAAGGCTTTCAGCATTCGGAATATAATTTCCTAGTAAATTAAGAGCTGCTAGCAGCCTATCTGATTTCCAAGAAGATGATTTAAATAAAACTGCTGCTAATTCCCTGGAGTTCTTTTGCCCGCGGGTTACAGAAGCTGTACAGACAACATCTGCCGCAGTTAAAATAGAACGACGCATAGATTCCCACATTAATTCATTATCCTATAGCAAATGTAAAAATGCAGATATCCCTTTTTCTTAGAGGAGAATTAGAACCAGCCTTTTTTAGAGGAGTTAACTTTACTTAATTTCTCATAGAGTTCTTTTTCCTCTGAAGATAATCTTTTAGGAACTTCTAACCTAACTCTGACATAAAGATCTCCTCGACCTGAGCCTCTCAACCTAGGTACTCCTTTTTCTTTAATCCTGATTAAAGATCCGGGTTCTGTCCCTACTGGAATCTTTAGCTTTACCTCTCCCCAAACAGTTTTTAGCTCCACCACATCCCCCAAAACTATCTGGGGAACAGAAAGTGTGATATCAGAAAAAATATCATAGCCTTCTCTTAAAAATTCGGAGTGCCTTCTGACCCGAAAAACAATGTCAACCCCCTCAAACCTCATTCTTGTACCATTATCTACTCCTGCGGGAATTTTAATAGACATCCTTTTGGTTTTTTTGCCATCCGCTGGAATCTCTATCTCCCTTGTTACCCCATGGACAGCTTCTTCAAAACCAATCTCCATCTGATAGGTAGGGGTCCTCTGATAAGTTCTTCCTCCCCCAAAAGGTCCTCCACCAAATCCACCCATACCAAAGATCTGTTCAAACAGATCAAAAGGATCCTCAAAACCACCAAAATCAAACTCGACATTAGGCCCCTGGCCCTGGGAATAGGAATAGGTTCTAAAACCACCAAAGGGACCAGCCCCGGCTCCAAAACCTCCTCCAGGTTCAAAAGCAGCATGACCAAACTGATCATAGGCTTTTTTCTTTTGAGTATCAGATAAAACCTGGTAGGCTTCAGAAATTTCTTTGAATTTATCAGCTGCTCCGGGTGTTTTATCTACATCAGGATGATGCTGCCTGGCCAGCCTCCGGTAAGCAGTCTTAATCTCTGCCTCAGAAGCAGCCTTTGGCGCTCCCAGAATTTCGTAGTAATCGCGTTTTGTTGTCATCTTTGTTTCTCCGCTTTTAATATGGCATGCTCCTTACCGTGCGCTACAATTTTACAGTTTCCGAAGTGCTTTTGAAACAACCTCTCGGTAAAAGGTTTGAGGTGTTTTTGCATCACCCACCAGGTTTCTCCTCCTGGTTTTAGATGTTTTAAGCACTCGAAAGCTACAAGATCCAAAAACTCATTTCCTAAATGCTGGGGAGGGTTAGAAAAGATTTGATGATAGGTTCGATCTCCCACAGCTGAAAAAAGATCGCTCAAGTATACATCCACGTTTTTTAAACGGTTTAGCTCTACATTCTCTTTGGCCAGTTCCACTGATCTTAAATGATCATCAAAAAGATGGACATGACCGTGAAAGTTTAATTTACCCAAAACTATTCCCAAAATTCCTGCCCCCGAGCCCAAGTCTGCTACCACCGTTCCATCTTTTATGTTTAAGTTATCAATCAACAACCTGGTACCATCATCTAAACCAGACTTAGAAAACACCCCCGCTCGAGTGTAAAATTTTACCTCTAACCCTCTTAATTTTTCTGTAATTAAGCTATCCATATTTTTCTGCTCCATTATATAGCAAAAAGCCTCGGTCTCCCGAGGCCAAAACCTTCTAAGAGTCAGGTTTTTTACTAAAATCCCTTCTTTTCTCTTGCTAATCCCGTTCTTCCCCAAGTACTAACCAATTTACGAACTCTTCCTCCAAAGCTCTTATCTTCATCACCTTGTTCTGCTTGAACAATGTCATAAACCTGATGCACTGCATCACCTGGGTCTTCCGGTCTCCTCAGTCTTGTACCCGGAATATCTCCTTCTATACTTGCTACAGAAGAGGGCGGAGAAAATCTGGGATAGGGTTTTTGAGGAGCAAATTCTCCACCTAAAGTTGCTTGCTGCAAAGTTTCTGTTTCCACACCAGCTCCCTTATCACTCCCTCCCATTATTCCTCCCGGGAAGTCTTGGAATCCTTATCATCTTCTCCCTTATCTTCTACCACTTCTCCTTCTACTGCCTGATCTTTAGCCTGACCATCTTCCTCTTTGGCTTCTACCTCTTCCTCTGGTTTGATTTCCGGTTCCTGCTGGGTAGCTTCAGTTTGTTGTCCATACATGGTTTGCCCAAACTTGGATAAAGCTTCAGACAAGCTTTCTGATTTAGACTTGACCTCATCCACTGTTCCTGATTTGACCGCTTCCTGAAGCTCCTTGATCTTCCCTTCCAAATCAGTTTTAGTATCTTCCGGCATCTTCTCTCCGGCATCCTTAATAGTTCTCTGGGCAGTGTAAGTTAAAGCATCTCCCTGGTTTCTCACCTCAATCTCTTCCCTTTTCTGCCTATCTTCCTCAGCATGAGCCTGAGCCTCCTTAGCCATCTTTTCTGCTTCTTCTTTAGATAAACCTGTGGAGCCAGTAATGGTAATCTTTTGTTCCTTACCGGTAGCTTTATCCTTAGCAGAAACATTTAAGATACCGTTAGCATCAATGTCAAAAGTTACCTCTACTTGGGGTACTCCCCGGGGAGCAGGTGGCAGGCCATCCAAAATAAACCTTCCCAAAGACTTGTTATCAGAAGCCATCTCCCTCTCTCCTTGCAAGACGTTAATCTCCACTTGAGTCTGGTTATCAGCAGCTGTAGAAAAAACCTCAGATTTGGAGGTAGGAATGGTGGAGTTTCTGGAGATAAGGGCAGTTCTCACCCCTCCTAAAGTCTCGATACCTAAAGTGAGGGGAGTCACATCCAAAAGCAGCACTGATTTGACTTCTCCACCCAACACTCCTCCCTGAATGGCTGCTCCGATAGCTACCACCTCATCAGGATTAATGCCTTTATGGGGCTCCTTGCCAAAGAAATCCTGGACTGCCTTTTGCACTGCCGGCATCCTGGTCATTCCACCTACCAGAACAATTTCATCCACCTCTTTGGCAGTGATTTTGGCATCTTTAATGGCGGATTTGACTGCTTCAAAGGTTTTATCAATTAGATCTCTTACCAAGGACTCCAGCTTGGCCCGGGAGAGTTTCATCTCCAAATGCTTCGGTCCGGAGGCATTAGCAGTGATAAAGGGCAAGGAGATATCTGCTTCCATAGAGGATGAAAGCTCAATTTTGGCTTTCTCGGCAGCATCCCGCAGTCTTTGTAGGGCCTGCCTGTCTGCTTTAAGATCTACTCCCTGGTCCTTTTTAAACTCTTCTATAAAGTAATCAATAATCCTTTGGTCAAAATCATCTCCTCCCAGGTGGGTATCACCGGCAGTCGATTTAACCTCAAAAACTCCTTCTCCTAACTCCAAAATAGAAACATCAAAGGTTCCCCCTCCTAGATCATAGACAGCGATAGTGTGGGCATGGGCTTTTTCCAAACCATAGGCCAAAGCTGCCGCGGTAGGTTCGTTGATAATCCGCTGTACATTCAGCCCAGCAATCTCTCCTGCCTGCTTGGTAGCTTGCCTCTGGGCATCATCAAAGTAAGCGGGAACAGTAATGACCGCGTCGGTTACTTTCTCTCCTAAATAAGATTCAGCGTCGGCTTTTATCTTTTGTAAGATCTGGGCAGAAATTTCTTGGGGAGTGTATTCGTGACCCTCCACCTCTACCACTGCCATATCGTTTTTGCCCGCTTTGATGTTATATGGAAGCCATTTCATATCACGTTGAACTTCCGGATCATGAAACTTTCGCCCCATCAGTCTCTTGATAGAAAAGATAGTTTCTTTAGGATTTACTACTGCCTGGCGTTTGGCCACTCTCCCTACAATACTTTTGATGGGATTAACTACTGAAGGGATGGTATTTTCCCCCTCTGCCGAGTGAATAACTTTGGGCTTGCCAGCCTCCATGACAGCTACCACTGAATTAGTCGTTCCTAAATCAATTCCTACGATTTTCGACATTTTATGTTTCCTCCGTTTCTATCTCTTTTTTAGCTTCTTCTGAAATCTCCTCAGGCTTTGCTTTCCCTACTACTACCTTAGCAGGTCTCACTACCCTGCCATTTAGAGTATAACCTCTTTGCACAACTTGCAAGATCTGATTCTCTTCCCCTTCTTGAATGTCTACCGCCTCATGAAGCCTGGGATCAAACTTGCCTAAAACCTCAATTTCTACCAGCCCTTCCTCTCCCAAAACCTGACGTAGCTGTTTTATAGACATCAAGACCCCTTTTAACCAGCCTGAATCTTTCTCAGTATCTGAGGCTCCTTCTGCTGCCTGATCCAAGCTATCCAAAACGGGCAGGATTCTATTTATCAGATTGGCCTTAGCATAAAAAATAGCAGTACCTGTATCTTCCTGAATCCTTTTTTCCAGGTTTTGGTAATCTGCCACTGCTCTTTTAAGCTCCTGCTCCAAGCTCATCATCTTTTCATCCAACTGTTTTTTTTGATCTTTTTTTACCATATTATTTTTGTATATTTTACATCCTGCCTGCTTCTGACAAAATACTGCCAACATATCTTAAATAGGGAATGACCAAAGGAAAATTCAAACGGCAGGGACCAATTATCCCAATCACTCCCTTCTCGTTTAAACCGTTATCAAAATCAGTAAAAGCAAAACTAGTAGGAAGCAAGTGTTCAAAACCTGTGTCCTCTCCAAAGATAACATGTACCGGCTCGGGTCCCTGGGCCAAACTAATCAGCCTTTCTAAAACAGAGAGTTCGTCAAGCATGGAAAGGACAAAGCGGGTAACATCAATATCATAAAACTCCGGCAGATCCAAAATATTGGCAGCCCCGGTGTAATAAACATCTTGGCCATTAACAGAAACTGCTAAGGTACCACACTTTTTAGCCAGGGCTCTAGTTGCAGTCTGCAACATATGATTATATTCTCGGCGAGTATCCAAAAGTTGTTGCCTTAAAGTTACCTCATCCACTACAGGTAATTCCCTTTCCTTCATCAACTCATTGATATAAAGCCTAAAACCCATAGAAGTTGGAGCCCGTCCACCACTTACATGGAGCTGCTTTAAAAAGCCCAAATCAGTTAACCTGACCATTTCGTTGCGGATAGTGGCAGGGGAGACCCCCAGGCTGTAAGCTTTTTCAATGAGCTCTGAAGCCACCGGTTCGCCGGTTTTAACATAGAGTTCAATAATAGCCTTGAGAAGTTGTTTTTGTCTTTCACTTAACTCTGACATAGTTTTTTGGGGTTACTTATGGTAAGCCCTTCAGGCCTAAGTTCCTCAGGATCGAAGGACCTGTCGAACCATTAGCACTAATATAACAAGACTGCTAACTTCTGTCAACCCTTTATTTTTTAAGCTGCTCTGCTAATAAAGACATTAATTTTTGTTTTATCTTATCAAATTCCCCTTCCATGGTAGCCCCGGCGGCATGAAAGTGACCCCCGCCATTACCTCCCACCTTAGCAAACAACTCGGGGATATTAACTTTATTTCTGAGGTTATTTCCCCATCCATTCAAAGAAATTTTTCCCGGCTCTTTTTCCGAAAGCATGACTGTGAGCGAATATTCCTTGACTGTCTTGGCCAGATCCATTTGGACGACAGTTTTGAGCAGATCTACTTTCTCCGAATTTAAATTATCCTCCCGAATCTTCCCATAAGGAAGAAAGAGGAAGGAGACCCCCAAAGAATCATCAAACTCAATATTTTCAATGGCGTAAACGGTGAGCTTTAAATCGTCTTTGGATTTGGAGAAGAAAAAGCGGTCAACGATCTCTAAAGCTTTTGCTCCTCGAGTGAGGAGTTTAGCGGCTAAAGCCAGTGTTGAAGGATGGAAATTCCATTTAAAGTTTCCGGTATCACCCACCAAAGCAGCGTAACCTAAAGTGGCCATATCTTCATCAATAAACTCTTCCGGGACAATGTCTCTGAGGATAATTTCCGCGGTAGAGCTGGCTTCCGAGTCTCTTATGACTATAGTCCCCAGCTCTTTTGGCCTGGGCAGATGATGATCAATATTAATTCTTTTGTCATAAACAGTCAGATCAGGCGGGTTTCCTTCATCCGAGCGAGCATCGAAGTATTGGGGCAAGTTTGACCCATCCACCAAAATAAGCAGGTCAAAGTTTTTCCGGTTTAAAATTTCTCTGCTATCTTTGTCTTCAACCTCTTCAAAAAAAGGCAAGAAACTATAGTATTCCTTTTCACTCTGGGCCATCTCATAAGGAAATACCATCTGTGCCTTTTTACCCAAAGATTCCAGATACTTTTTCATGATTAACCCTGAACCCAGACAATCAAAATCTAAAGGCCTGGAAGAGATAATCAGCACAGTTTTATCCTTTTCTACTAATTTTTTAAATTCTGAGGGAGTCATATGTCTAACAAATTATATTACATCAAGAGTATCAAGCGTCTTATCAGTAACTTATGCTTCCACCTCGGAGGTGGAAAGTTAAGTCTTATTGGCGAAGAAATTACAAAATATTTCTTGGTCTTCCTAATCTTTTATTCTTAAGATCCTTCTTCTGTATTCTGATACTCCCCCTAAGATAGTGTGGAGCAACATCATCACCATTTTGTCGCATAATTTCAGCTCCCCTAGTCAAAGATTCAATCAAGGCTTCGTGGCTGTAATAGTAAACCTTCCCACACCTTCTACTACACCTATAACTAGCTACATTCAACGCTCTCACTCGCATACTTTGTCCAGTCATCAAATGATCAGGTGCTAGAAATTTCTCTGTGGGGTAACCACACACCATACAAGGAGTACCATCAAGAATGTCTTCAAGCTTGGTATCTAAAGTTATTTCTATTACTGGCAGAGCTTCAACCATTACTTGTAAGATAGTACAAACCCCTCATGACTTCAAAATACTTAAAAATGCTTCCTGGGGTATCTCAACCTTACCGATCATCTTCATCTTCTTTTTTCCTTTTTTCTGTTTTTCCAACAGCTTATCTTTTCTGGTTCTGTCTCCACCATAAAGTTTAGCTATAACATCTTTTCTAAAGGGAGAGATTGTTTCCCGGGCAATAATTTTTCCTCCAATTACTGCCTGTAAAGCTATAGTAAAGTTTTGTCTGGGTAAAACCTCTTTTAATTTTTCTACCAACCTTCTACCAGTACTTTCTGACTTAGGTCTGTAAACTATAATTGATAAAGCATCCACTTTTTCTCCCCCCACTAAGATATCCACTCTCACAGCATCCACCTCCCGAAACTCTATAAACTCGTAGTCCAGTGAGGCAAACCCGGAAGAGACAGACTTTAACCGATCATAAAAATCAGTAATCATCTCCGATAAGGGCATCTCATAAGATAACTCCACCTGCAGTCCAAAGTGTTGCATATCTAAAAACTTCCCCCTTCTTTCCTGGACTAAATCCATCACCGGGCCAATAAAGTTTTGGGGCACAAAGATAGTCAGCTTCACCCAAGGCTCTTTCAGGTCTTTAATGCCCTCACCCTGGGGTAATTCTGAAGGATTATTAATGGTTTGTTCTCCAAATTGGTATTCTACAGAAGGGGTAGTAGCCAAAAGATTGACTCCAAACTCTCCAGAGAGTCTTTCTTGTACTACCTCAGCATGAAGCAGTCCCAAAAATCCACACCTGAATCCTGAACCTAAAGCTGAGGACTGCTCCATCTCATAAGAAAAAGCTGGATCATTTAACTTAAACTTGGATAAAGCTTCCTTTAACTCAAAATACTCCCCTGTCTCGATGGGATAAAGCCCCACAAAAACCATGGGCTTGACAGTTTTATATCCTGGCAGTTGTTCTGGTTCGACACCTTTTAGGTGTAGTTCTGCCACCTGAAAGGTGGACATAATAGTATCACCTACCCTTACCAAGTCCGGTTGTTTAATACCGGTAGCAATATAACCTATCTCTCCAACTGTCAGTTTTCCACTAACAGTAAGTTGTGGTGAAAAATACCCCATCTCTAAAACCTGTCCTTTAGCATGGCTGCCTAAAAAGGTTATTTCAGACTGAAGAGGTGGAGTTTCTCCCTCTACTACTCTCACCTGGGCTATCACCCCTTTATAAGGATCAAAAAAGGAATCAAAGATTAAAGCCCTCAGGGGCTTATCTATTTCCATCTTAGGAGAAGGAACTCTTTCAATTACTGCTTTTAAAATCTCTTCTACTCCTTCCCCGGTTTTTCCAGAGGCAAGAATTATCTCTTCCTCTTTAAAACCGAAAGTATTAATAAGTTGTTCTTTGGCTTTGGGAATATCAGCATTTGGTAGGTCTATTTTGTTAACCACCGGAATTAGTACCAAGTCCTGGTTTAAAGCAGATAGCCCATGAGCCAAAGTTTGGGCCTGAATTCCTTGGGTGGCATCCACCAAAAGTATCGCTCCCTCTACTGCTGCTAAGCTCCGTGAGACTTCATAAGAAAAATCTACGTGACCGGGAGTATCGATTAAGTTAAGAGTATAGAGTTCAGAATTCAGAGTGTACTTCAATCTAACAGGAGCAAGCTTGATAGTAATACCCCGTTCTCTTTCTAAAGCCAATGAGTCCAGCAGTTGGGGCTGGATTTTATCTTTGGCCACCGTACCGGTAATCTCCAACAGCCTGTCAGCCAGAGTAGACTTGCCGTGGTCAATATGGGCAATGATTGAAAAATTCCTAATATTTGACATGTGGGTATTGTACCCGAGGGGACTTTGAGTCTCAACAAGGACTATACTGCTTCCGGTTCATGAACAATCTCTTCGGACTTGAGGTGGAGTTGAAAATTATAAAGTTTTTTCAGCAGGTTACCAAAAACATCTAACTCTTGGACCTTTAAAAGCCACACCAAAAGCACGTAAATGGACAGACCGAAAACGGAGGCAATACCGGTTAAGGCAATAAGGTTGACAGTTTTAGTGGTATCAAAAACCAGTTGGTCCAAAGCTTTAATGGGTAAATATAAAGCTAAAGCTGCCACCACTGAGGCAAAAAGCATCTTTAAAAAAGGGTAGAAGAGATCTTTTTTATCAAACCCTCCCACCTTTTGATGAAGGAAATAAATTAACAGCACCAGGGAGAGGTTGGAAGCTACAGCATAGGAGATTCCCAAACTCCATACCTGTAAATGTAATACCCGGACTAAAAAGACACTTAAAATCACATTCAGGAACACCGTGATGATGGAGACCACTACCGGTGTTTTAGTGTCTTTTAAAGCATAAAAAGCCCGCACTAAAAGCAACACCGCAGCCTGGGCAGCCAGCCCCACGGCCAGCCAAGCGACAGTTCTACCCGTCAATACTGTAGCTGTCCAGTCAAACTGGGAAGCCCCAAAGATCAGTCTTACCACCGGAATCCGCAGTACAATAAGGATGGCTGTTGCCGGTAGAGATAAAAACATAATCTGATGCATGGTTGTCAGGAGTGTTCCCTTAAAAGACTCTTCCTCTCCCCGAGCTTTTTCCTGGGAAAGAACAGGCAAAGCAGCCTGGGCCAGAGTTGCTCCGAACAATCCGATAGGCACAGTTTGTAAATGTTGGGCAAAAGTTAAAAAGGTCACCGAAGAGGTGGAGATGAGGGAGGCTAAAATAACCCCAATCGTTTCGTTTAGTTGTTCCACAGTTACCCCGATAGTTCGCACACTCATCAGCCCCAAAATCTCCCTAATCCCCTTACTGGCTAAATTAAAACTTAGCTTATGTTTAAAACCAAGAGAGCTTACTAAGGGAATTTGGGCCAAGATATGCAGAGAGGCTCCGATAACCACCCCCACCGCCGGGCCGTAAATCCCCCACCAGGGAGTAAGTAAGACAATACCCAAAATAATTCCCACGTTGTAAAAAACTGAGGCTAAAGCAGGAATAATAAACCGTTGGTAAGACTGGCAGATGCCGGCAAAAAAAGATCCGATCACTAAAAGTATCTGCCCCAACATAATCACCTGGGTTAGACTGGCAGTAATCTGTTGCTGAGGACCGTTAAAACCCGGCACAATTAAAGCGGTAAGAGGACCGGCGAGAAAAAAAACTACTAAGCTGATAGCGGTAAAAAAGACCAGCACCACATTTAAAATGCTGGAGGCAAAATCAAAGGCCTCTTTTTCACCATCATGGTGTAAGTAATCAGTAAAAACGGGAATGAAAGCCACCGAGATCGCTCCAAAAATGAGGATCTGAAACATCAAATCGGGAAGTCTAAAAGCAGCAAAAAAAACTGCCGTTTGGTCAGGAGTAAAAGCGTGGGCCAGCAGTCTGTCCCGGACTAACCCTAAGACTTTGGAGACAGCTACTGTGGCCATAAGCACCACCGCCCCCGAAAGGATGGAGTTTTGACGGGCGGATAAAAGAGACAGCAGATTCTTGACCATTTGAACTAAATTCTAGCAGAATCTCTTGCACCAAAGCTATACTCTATGTTACCATACTGCAGTTATGCCAATCATAAAATCGGCGATTAAAAAAGTAAGAAAAGACAAAAGACGCACTCTCCGCAATAAGGCGCGGGAGGGCACGGTCAAAAAACTGTTAAAAGAGGCCCGGAAACACCCTACCGCTAAAAGTCTGGCGGCAGTTTTTTCCGCCTTGGACAAAGCAGTTAAGGTGAACCTCATCCATAAGAATAAGGCCTCACGTTTAAAATCAAGGTTGGCCAAACTTTCTGTCAGCTCTGCTAAAAAATAATCTCTTCTACTTGCCTTCAGGCTTAGAAAAACTTACACTAGACTAAGTCATGACCCAACCCAAACCTGCCAAATTTAATTCTTTTAAAGTTAATCTGCTTATTCATAAAGGGGAACAGGTTAAACTTTATACCCGGCTTTTAAAATGGGTTTTGTCTTCCGGAAAATATATCGTCGTTTTTGTGGAGATTGTTGTTATCGGAGCTTTTGTCTTGCGCTATAAGCTCGATGCAGACTTAGGGGATCTCCAGGATAAGATTAAAGACCAGATTCCTTACATCCAGAGTTTAAAAAATGACGAAATACTCATCCGTCAAACTCAATTTCAGCTCTCCAGTATTAAACAAACTAAAGAAGACAGCCCTGATTTGGTGGGAGTATTTAATAAAATTTCCCTGCTTACACCCCAAGATATAAAACTCACTGCCATAAGTTTCGACCGTTCTCAATCGTATCCCAAAACCACTTTTTCTTTAAGCGGCAGATCTCCCAGTAATTTGGAACTTTCCGCTTTCTTAAAAGCCCTGCAAAAAGACCCCTCGTTTTCCGGTATTACTCTGAGTAATATCTCCTTTGAAGGACAAACAGTCTTTACCATTACCGGGAGTTTAACTTCCCAGGGAGGCAAAAGTAGCTGATGGCTACCTCTAAATACTCCCGTTACTATACCTACATTAAGCCGGTTATTACTAACCCGACCGTCAAATCCGCCGCCCCCTATATTTTTAGTATTATTACCATCACCATCTTTACAATTTTTGTCATCCGGCCCACCATTGCTACAATCCTGGAACTACAGAAAAACATTGAGGAAAGCAGAAAAACCCTTCAGGCTTTGGATAAAAAAACCCAAGATCTGACTCAGGCCAAACAAAACTTGGAAAATATGGATCCCGAGATATGGGCAGGGATCGAAAATGCCCTCCCCCAGCAAACCAGCGTCCCCTCTCTTATTGCTAATTTACAAACCGCTGCCGGAGGCCAGGCTTCAGCATCGGCCCTACAAATTCAACCGTTAACTATCTTCGATAATAAAACACCTAAAACCCATTCCACACTGGGCGAAGTTGATTTTTCCTTTAATATCCAGGGCTCTTACCCAGAGCTTTTAGTGACCTTGAACAATCTGCAAAACTCTCCTAGACTACTGAGTATCAGGGCTGTTTCCATCACTAAGCAACCAGATACACCGGGATTGCTTTCAGTAACAGGAAAAGCATTTTTTCTAAAATAATATGAGGGGGAAACAATTTTTATATATTGTCATCGCTACCTTTGTTACCGTCATTATCTGGGTCACCCTGGATATTCTTCACTCCCGAGCTGCCGTGCAAACTCCTCCCGAAATCAAACAGGTCCTGGAACCGATCAACCCGAATTTTGACCAAGATGCTATAAATAAACTATGAATAACGAAGTAAAAATTCCTACACTTTTAGGTTTGGGGGTACTTCTGACAGGACTGGTTATCGGCGTTTTCTTAGTTACCCAAAATCAAAGTTTAAAATCCCGCGCCAGCCAGCCTTTAAATCTTCAAAACATGGCTTTAGTCAACCTCTCTGATACCCAAGCTTCCGTTTACTGGCAGACAGATCAAGAAAGTACAGGCTTCGTCCAAGCCGGAACAACACCCTCTTTGGATCTCACTTTTAAAGACGAGCGGGATTTACAACCCCCCCAAAACCACCGCCTGCATTTTGTAACCTTAAAAAATCTAACACCTCAAACAACCTATTACTACAAAATCCATTCCGGCGCCGGGACTTATCCTGCGGGTAATCCCTTAACTTTTACTACTGCCGCCAGCCTGCCGCTTTTTAATTACAACCCCTTAGTAAGTACGGTAATAAATAATTCCTCCCAGCCGGTAAGCGAGGCACTGGTAACTTTGGAAATTCCGGGGGCTCAAAAACTGGCGACTATCACAAAGCTGGGTGGAAACTTTATTCTACCTCTGACAGGAATAAAAACAGCCGATTTCTCCGAAAGTTTTAGATGGGAAGATGCTTCTTCTTCCGCTACAATGACTGTTTTTGATAACGGGTCCTCCTCCCGCCTTACCCTTCCCATGCCCCTTCAAAATATCACTCTACCCACCATCATCTTAGGACAAGACTTGGATCTTGCCCCCAAAGTCAGTTCTCCTTCCCCGGAGGTAGTTACTTTTGATTTAAACGGAGACGGAGTGATAAATTCTTTAGACTTGGGAGTAGTCTTAAAAAACTACGGTAAAAAAAATTTTGAGGCAAAAGCTGACTTGAACAAGGACGGGAAGGTGGACCAAAAAGATGTCAAGTTAATAAACAAAGCAATTCCTAATTCCTCTCCAAGATAGCTTGAGTGAGTTTAGTTAAAGCCACATCTTCCGGTAGCAGACCGCTCTTAATAGAACTTTCAGTATCCAGCACAAGATAGTATAACTTCTGCCAGCCGGTGTTAGAAAACCTCTCTTTTTGTAAAAGAATCTTTTTCCGGACAAAACCGGAAGCAGGCAAAGGCAAGATGTTCCGGCGCAGTCCATAATAAATCATCGTTAAAATATACATCCCACCGTACTCTTCAAGCAGTTTTTGAAGCTCCAAGAAAGCCTCTTTTTTGCCTTCCAAAAGGCTGTCTAAAAAAGGAAAGGCGGAAAGCTCTTTTTCTCCCTCAAAGCTTACGACCCGGGCTCCAATTTTTTTAGCAGAGTGTAAAAGTTTGGAGTCGGACCGAAGTGCTGCTGTTACTAAAACCAAGATTACCTCTTCAGCTATACTCCCTAACTCCTCTAAATCAAACTTTTCCGGGGTGTTTTCTGCTACCACCAGCCTTTTACCGCTTTCAAAAAGGGAACGGGAAGAAAGGGAGGTGATAAGCTCTCCCAAACCAACTTGTTTTAAATCAAGCTGGGTAATATTTTCCAGGGCAAACTGCTGCTTGATCTTTAAAAGCTCTCCTCTTTTCCCCACCTCTCCTGGTCCGGTTAAAACAACAATTTTCATATTTTTAGCCTCGCAAGACCAGGTCTTGTGTGCCTAGAGATCCTTTCTTGGGCTTGATCACCATCATCCAACCTAAAGATAGATTCCAAGAATAATAAAGTTCTTCCGCAGAGATTCGATCTTTTCCTAAGTAGGGATCTTTTAAGAGATAATCCTTACCTTTTTTGCCCACTGCTAATATAGCATGATCATAATCCCCATCAGGTTCACCTTCTGTTGGATCATGATAGAGAGCAGTTCCTTTCACACTAAGAATTACCGGAACTCCTCGACTAAGGTAAAAGTCCATTGTTTTAAGTTGTGGCAATTCAAATTTGAATTGTCCTCCCTTTCTAACATAAGCCATATCCTTAGCAATAATTTTTTTATCAATCCATTTTTGCTTTACTTTATCTAATTCTTCTAAAGCTTTTAGTAGGGATATTTTACTATCGTGGGAGGACTGGGCTACCTTGTTGTTCCACCAAGACCAATCGTAGTGGTAAATTACCGGGTTATAACCCTTCTTTATTGCCATCAAACCCAGATCTTGATAAAACGCACCCAATATACCTGATCTCTTTTTATAAACATGGAGTTTTTTCCAAACTTCATCTTTAGTAATAGAATCTCCAAAATACTTAAAAACCATCAAAGCACAACAGCGAAGGCAATCATCGCTTTCCGGATCTTGTCGAATGAGAGGAATTTTAAGAGTAGATATATTCATCAGAGCTATTTTACCACTCTTATCTACTTTGGCTTAGCGCTTTCTGAGCCTTCTAAAGTTCCTGACAAAATATCCTTCACATACTGATGAATCTTGGAGTAGTCTCCTCCTGCCGGAACTAAAACCCAAGCTCCGTAATCTCCCAAAGGAGGGGTAACAAGGAGGGGATCCTCACCTTGTCCGTCAATGGCATAACTTTTCACTCCCCCGGTCTTAGGAACCAGTTTCAGAAGTTCCGGGTAAAGTTTAGGAGAGATATTACTCTCTATACTGTCTCCAAAAGTAGAGACCAGTTCTATCACCTTACGGGGATCCGTCAGTGTTCCTAAAGAGAGGACCTTGCTCTTAAACGACTGAATGACCTGTTGTTGGCGGCGGGAACGGGCAAAATCAGACCCTTCCCCGTTTAGCCCGTGCCGGGAACGGACAAACTTGAGGGCTGTTTCCCCATTCATAAAAGTACTGCCTTTCTTAAAGCTTAAGTGCTCAAAGCGGCAGGCAAAAAAGGTGTTTGCTTGCTCATCAGTGTAAGTTAATTTCCTATCCGGTGCGGCTGACACCGTGGCTACCTTCCCGGAAGGATCGAGTAAAGCTTTCAGTTTACCGGGAGCCACTCCCCAACTTTTAGCCTGATCCTCCAAAACCTCCACCTCTCCCTCACTATAACCGCAAAGATCCTTTTCCTTGCCCTTTAAAGGATAATAATAATCATCAAAGGAACGGGCCACCTCCACCTCAATTCCCCCCACCAAATCTATGGCCTTGGTAAAACCTTGAAAATCTACCCGAACGGTATAGGGAATTTTTAACCCTAAAATTTGCCCCACCTGCTCTTTGACCAGCTCCGGCCCCTGATCTTTATCCAGCCCCAGTTGGTATAAAGCGTTTATTTTGACCTTATATTGATCAACCCATAAATCCCGAGGCAGGGAAACTAGATTAACTTCGTGAGTCTCCATATTGTAAGAAGTCACTATGATAGTGTCGGTCAAATTTGGGCCTTCATGGTCTCCCCCTCCCGTGCCTAACAATAAGATATTTACCTGATCGTTTTCTGTCTCCAGAAAGGACTCTTTTCCCAACACAAAATTAAAAACAGAAGGGGTAGTGGGGCTGGTCCACCACAAAAATCCCAGCAGAAGGAGGGTTAATAAAACTGTTAATGTTTTGTGTTTGCCAATTAAGCTGAGCCAAAATTTTTTGTTGTTAGAACTTACTCTGAGGGGTTTTATTTGTTCCATGGGGCTTCTAATTTAAACAATTTTACCGGCAATGTCCACTATTTTTAGAAATTCTAGAGCCTCCAAAGAGGCTTTGCCGATTAATAAACCGCTTAAAGTCTCCTGTTGTAAAAAAGGCTTACAGTTATCGCTGGTGACACTACCCCCATATAAAACCTCCAAGTCCTGTCCATATTTTCCTTTGACAGCTTCTGCTACTTTGGCAGCATTCTCCGGAGTATCGGGGTTTCCTGTGCCGATGGCAAAAACCGGCTCGTAAGCTGCTAATTTCACACCTTCCGGTAGAGGAGTCTTCTCACTTTGCAAACAAACCAAAGGTTCAATTTTAAATTCTTTGGC
>JAUSJM010000007.1 GCA_030647265.1 bacterium | reverse complement strand
AATCCCTGATGGTAAGTTTGGGCAAGATCCGGTTTAAGGGGGTTTTCGAGAGGGAAAACAGTATTTTTAAATGGTGTCTCAGCTTCAAATTTTTCTTGGCTGTTTTGAATGATTGTTTCTACCAGGGAGGTATTTTGATCCAGTTTTTTTAGGGAATTTGCTTCTTCAAGAAGCCTGTGGACAGGTTTTACAGCGGGACTAAGGGGTTCTCTTTGTTTAAAAGGAGGGGAGGGGGGTTTTTCTCCTGCCGAGGTTGTTTTTCTGAGAGCAGTAAGGGCATAAAGTCTGGTTCTTCCCGGAGTTTTGAGAGAAGTAATTTTACCGGTCTTTTCCCAGCGTCTTAAGGTATCAATGGAAACACCTAAAATTTTGGAAGCTTGACCGATTTTAACCAGTGAGCGTTTATCACAGACGACACGTTTTGCCATAAGGTATGTCCGTCTGCTCGCCTCGCTCGACTGCGTCTCGCGGTCGAAGCGGGCTCTTAATCTAGCATACCCATATTTACCGAGATTTGTCAACCTGTTTGTTCCCCAAAATGGGAAAGATCTGTACTCGGCAAATTAGATTGTCAGAGAAAGTTAATTAAGAAATACTAAGCTTTGGAAAACAAATGAAAAGCGGAAGGGTATACTAGTTTCCTTTACCTTCTTCAGTGATGGACAGTTGAATATCAGTATAAATATTAACTTTATTATTCCTAGCATAAATAATGGCCAAAGGGAACTGGAATTTTACCGTCTCCTCGTTTACCTTGGTGATGATAATGGGTGCTAGCTCTACCAAGGTGACAAAGTTGGCATGCTCGGGAAGGATATCAAATTTACCGGCAGAATTGGTGGAGGAAACTGCCAGAGCAGCTTCAGAAAATAAAATTTTCTTGGGAGCCACAATTCTTACCTGAAGTACTTCTGGAGTTTTGGTAGGGGGTTGGGTCATTTAAGATCTTTTAAAGCTCCGATGTACATCAGTTTTTCTGCCGGGATCTGGTCTAACCTGCCTACCAAAATAAGGTTAATATCGGAAACAGTAGTAGCTTTGGGAACAAAAACTCCCTTTCTCCCGGTGTGAGCTTCAGTGACAAAGAAGGGTTGAGTGAGGTAATTGATAACTTTTTTAATCCTGCTAAAAAGCTGCTGATCGGCAGGGGAGAGTTCGGATTCTCCGACGATAGCCACGATGTGAGATAGTTTGTTATAGCGATCCAAGCTTTGTTGGAAGGAAGTTAGGACCTGGAAGTGGTCTTCCCCCAACAGGTTTTTAGAAAGGGTGGAAGAGGAAGACTGGTTGATATCAATGGGTGGGTAAAGCCCCAGTTGGGCCACGGAACGGGAGAGGACGACGGCAGTATCCATAAAGGACATAATGGTGTTTACTCCGGCATCGGTAATTTCATCCGAGGGAACATAGATAGTTTGTACTGAGGTAATGGCTCCACCGTCAGTAGAGATTAATCTGTCTTCCAGATTAGAAACCTCGGTTTGCATGGTAGCCTGGTAGGCTTGTTCGGAGGGAGTAGTTCCCAAAAGAGTAGATACCTCGTTTCCGGCTTGAACGAAGCGGAACATATTATCAAGGAAGAAAAGGACATCTTTTCTTTCTTGGTCCCGGAAATATTCGGCGATGGTGGCAGCTGCCAAGGCCACCCGGAAACGCACTGCCGCATCCTCATTCATCTGCCCTAAGATCATCACCGTATTTTTCATCACCTGAGATTCCACCAGCCTTTTATAAAGCTCCTGGCCCTCCCTGATACGTTCACCAACTCCGGCAAAAACCGAGACCCCGGAGTGGGCGGCAGTAATGTTGTGAATAAGCTCGGTCATAAGGATAGTTTTTCCCACTCCGGCGCCGCCGATAAAGCCGATCTTTCCGCCTCTTAAGAAAGGGGTGAGGAAATCAATGGCCTTAATGCCGGTTTCCAAAATCTCAAAGCCTCCCCTGACGGTATTTAAAGGGGGAGTTTTGGAGTAGATGGAGAGCTTGGTGGAGGAGGTGATGGCTCCCTGGCCGTCCTGAGGCTCACCGAAGAGGTTGATAACCCTTCCCAGGATGGAGGATCCCACAGGTAATTTTAGCTCTGAGCCGGTACCCATAACTTTCATCCCCCGATGCAGTTTATTACTCTTTGATAGAGTTAGACAGGATGCCACGTCCTCAGATTGGAAGAAAACTTCCAACCGTACAGAAGGATCTTCCGGGCAGGTGAGAATTTCGAAAAGGGTAGGGAAAGTTTCCGATTCAATATTAACCTCCACAATCTGGCCCCTCGCACTGTGAATCTTGCCTTGAACCATTAACTCTCCTCCTTCTTCCATCCTCTTAAGGTGGCGATGGTTTCCAGAAGTCTGAGGTTATCAGAAGATCTCTTGGCTACCGCCAGCAGTTTCCTTTGCTGTTTAATAAGATCATCAGCATTCATCTGGGCTTGGTCCATGGAAGTCAGCCGGGCAGCAGTGCGGGCCAGCTCCGATTCCATAAAAGTCTGTTCCAGCATCAGTGAGGTGATCTGGGAATCAAAAAACTGCAGCATTTTGTCAAGCTCCGGTTCGAAGATGTAACCCGGGTGACGGACCTTGGGGTCGATAATTCTCCCCGGAGGAGCCTGAACAATATCGGTCACAAACGGTTCCTGAATGAGTACTGATTGCATTCTTGAATAATAGACCAGGATTTGCTGGTATCCTATTAAGCTTAACACTAAAGTCCTTATTTCTACATCATTAGGAAGGTCTTCTTCTAAAACGATGTGTTGGTAGGGATGGAAGTAATCCATGGTATGAAGAAATTCTGTACCGGTTTTACCTATTACGATACGGTCTGTTCTAAATTTGGAGGTGTTAATGATAAAAAACTTTACCAGCTCTGACTCCAAACTTCCGTAGAATCTATAGTTGGAGGTTAAAAGTATACTGAGAGTTCCTCTTTTTCTGGTTACAGCGGGTTTAATACCCTGGCGGAGGGATGCTACTTTGACAATATGGAAAACTTCCGAGACCTCCTGAAAGAAGACTCGGTTTTGTTCGATGCCTTTGCGGATCTTTTGCAACTTCACGGCAGCAATCTCTGAGTAAGCTTGAGCTACCAGCTTTAAAGAGTCACTTTCTTCTAAAATTTGGCTGATCTGTTTGATAGTCTGCATAGTTTTTTTACTGTCTGGGCTTTTGACGGGTCCTGCTTCAGTAATGGTGGGTCCTGCTCGCCTCGCTTCGTGGGCGAAGCGGGTCGCTTCGGTATCTCAGGTGCGTCCTCGCTCGTTTCACTCGCTGCGGTCGACGCCCGAGATCTCTCCTC
>JAUSJM010000004.1 GCA_030647265.1 bacterium | reverse complement strand
GAAATATATCTAGGTATAGCCTTATGTTGTCGACGTGAGGGGTAGAGCACTGGATGCTTACGACTGTCGCAAGATGGTCGGAGCAATCAAACTCCGAATACTCACGTTTTATCATAGGAGTCAGTCCGATCCGGCTAAGCGGAGCGGTCCTGAGGGAAACAACCCAGACCATCAGTTAAGGTCCCTAAATGTAAGTTAAGTGTTAAAGGATGTGAGAATCCTTAGACAGCCAGGAAGTTGGCTTAGAAGCAGCCATCTTTTAAAGAAAGCGTAACAGCTCGCTGGTCTACTATGGGTTTTTGCGCTAACAATGAATCGGGGCTTAAACTTACTACCGAAGCTATGGATGCACAACGTAAGTTGTGCGTGGTAGAGGAGCGCTCTTGTGACAGTGAAGCTGGGCCGTAAGGCGTGGTGGAGTTGCAAGAGGTGAGAATGCCGGTATGAGTAGCGAGATGATTGTGAGAAACAATCACGCCGAAAGCCCAAGGTTTCCTATTCTACGTTAATCGGAGTAGGGTTAGTCGGCACCTAAGGTGAGGCCAAACGGCGTAGCCGATGGACGACCCGTTAAAATTCGGGTACTGGGGTCTTACGATTAAGACTTTACGGATGGACAAAGTGGGAATAGCTGAGCCAATTCAGTCAAATGAATATGGTTTAAATAGCAAGCAAGTAAAGATTGGTAAATCCGTTTTTATGATTATTTTGCAAGCGCAAGCAAGCAAAACAAGCGTAACAGACGCAAGTCTGTTGCGGTTATGCGAGTTATGAATACGTAAGTCGGCAATTTTCTGTTTTCAGGAAAAGATTCGTAAAGAGTAAGATTTTAGCCGTACCGTAAACCGACACAGGTGGGCGAGTTGAGTATACAAAGGCGATCGGGAGAACTATCCTTAAGGAACTCGGCAACAAAAGCTGGACGTAAGTTTGCAAGATGTCCCCCCCGAGCAATCGGGGCGCAGCGAATGACACTGAGTGACTGTTTAACTAAAACACAGGTCCCTGCTAATCCGAAAGGAGATGTATAGGGGCTGACGCCTGCCCAGTGCCAGTAATTTAACATTGTTCCTGACTCTTTGCCGCAAGGCTGAGACGAGGGGGCGGTCTAAGATCTGGTGAACGGCAGCAGTAACTATGAGCAAATTGTAGTTCTAAAATTCGACTAAATGCTGGAATAACTCTGAATCCGACAGTACTAAACTGTCATTCTGAACGCAGTGAAGAATCTAATAGATCCTTCGTTAGTACTCAGGATGACATGTAGAGTAAAAATTTGTTCGGTGGAGTCAATCAGCAGGGAAGACCCGGCACCATTTGGTGCAGGGAACCCTCAGAGACTATATGTCGAATCCGCTATTGGCGGAATGATATAGTCCGACCTCTGTAGCGATGCAGAGAGTTTAGTAGAAATACTAAACCTCCTAAACAGGAGTAACATAAGTGAACTGTTCTATGGTAGCGAAATTCCTTGTCTGGTGAGTTCAGACCCGCACGAAAGGCAGAACGACTTAGTGACTGTCTTGAGGATAGACCCGGCGAAATTGCAATGGCTGTGAAGATGCGGCCTTCCCATACTTGGACAAAAAGACCCCGTGGAGCTTTACTGTAGCTTGACCCTGATTTGAAGTGTTAATTGTGTAGCGTAGGAGGGAGATTCGTCGTCAATGCAACACCTCTCATTTACTTTTTCAAGTCTTACAGTGTGCCATAATCTGGCCACTGAACAAGGTCTGGCGGGCAGTTTAACTGGGGCGGTTTCCTCCAAAAACGTAACGGAGGAGTGCAAAGGTACACTTGGCTCGGATGGCAATCGAGCCTTAAGCGCAAAAGTTTAGAGTGTGCTTGACTGTGAGACCTACAAGTCGAACAGGTGCGAAAGCAGGCTTTAGTGATCCCTACTTACCTCGTGGGAGGGAGTAGGCTTATCGGATAAAAGTTACCCCGGGGATAACAGGCTAGTGCTCTCCAACAGTCCACAAGGACGAGAGCGTTCGGCACCTCGATGTCGGCTTAACCAATAAAATGGTTCTGGGCCCTCTAGGAAGAAATTTCTAGAGCAAATTGGCTAATAACGGTGAACTCCGTAATTGACTTTCGTATTACCTTTGGGTAATCTGGAGTTAATGGACAATACCGTGGGAAGTCGAAGAGTTTTGAGTCCTAAACAACAATCTATTTTAATAGGTTTGCTCTTAGGTGATGGTCACATGGAGTATAGATATACCTATCCAAGATTGAGAATAACCCACAGTCTTAAACAAAAAGATTATGTAAATTGGTTATACTCTCAATTTAAGGAATTCTGTACTCAGGAACCTCACGAAATGAAGAGGGTAGATAGTAGAACTAATAATACTTATTATTGGTATTTATTTTCTACTCGTACTACTTCAGCCTTTCTGGAATATTACAGAATGTTCTATCCAAAAGGTAAAAAGGTAGTGCCAAAGAATATAGAGCAACTATTAAGCAGTAAGTTAAGTTTAGGTATTTGGTATATGGATGATGGATTCAAAAGAAGCGATTGCGATTCATTATATTTATGTACCAGTGGATTTACTTTGGAGGAACAAATATTTCTTCAGGGTATATTACAGAAGAAATATGGTTTAGAAACCAAAATTCATTTTGCAGGTAAAAATGCTCGGATATATTTCCCAGTAAAATCTGCAAGAAGGTTTTGTGAATTGATTAAGCCCTATCTTCTTCCAATGTTTAACTATAAACTCCTTTGACCCCGTAACGACTTATATGGAAGGTACCAGATAATCTGGAATTTAAACTTCCATTATATGCCAACTCCACACCGTAAAGTCGGTGGAGAAGATATAGTCTACACTTGTAGAAATACAGGAATAATGTGCATCGTATCCTGCGGCTGAAGAAGGTCGCAAGGGTCTGGCTGTTCGCCAGTTAAAACGGTACGCGAGCTGGGTTCAAACCGTCGTGAGACAGGTTGGACTCTATCCAGTATGGGCGTTTGATACTTGAGGGGGGTTGTCTCTAGTAAGCAATTGCTACTTTCCGAAGAAATTCGGATTGACAATTCGGCTAATAACGGTGAAGTCCTTATTGACTTTGGGTTTATTTCGGTTCTATGATAGATTCATATAACAGGTCAAAGGATAATACCGTGGGAAGACTCTCTAAGGTAGATCAAAATAATTTTGCATATATAGCTGGATTCTTGGATGGTGATGGAAGTATTATGCTTCAATTACACAGAAGAAAATCCGGAAAAGATGTTTTTAGAGTAAAGACTGTAGTATGTTTTTACCAAGATAAACGTCATATTAAGCAATTAGAATGGTTTAAAGAAGTTTTAGGCTGTGGGTATATGTATACTCGTAGTGACGGAATTTCTGAACTTAGGGTAGAAGGATTTCAAAGAGTATTTGAAGTTTTATCTAAACTAGAACCATTTGTAAGGTTTAAGAGTATGCAGGTTAACTTGATGTTAAATATTATTCCAAAATTACAGCAGAAGTTACTTTTAAGGGAAGAAACTGTAAGTTGGATTAAGAAGATGAGGGAGTATAATTACTTTTCCTCACAGAGAACTACTTTAGAAGATGTCCCCGTAACGACTTAGTGGCGAAAGCCGCGAAGCTTGTTTGAGAAATTTATTTCGAAAACTTGCTTATATATGAGGTACCAGATAATCTGGAATTAAGCAAAGCTTGCGAGCTGCGCTCTTAAACTCATATTATATGCCGACTCCGAAACGTAAGCAGAGCTTGCGATAGCAAGCTATCTGAAAGTCGTCGGAGAAGATATAGTCTGATCCTCAGCGAAAGTTGAGTAAACATAATGACGAGAGGACCGAGACGAGGAAACCCCTAGTGTGCCTGTTGTCGATTGTATCGGCAGCGCAGGGTAGCTACGTTTCCACCTGATAAGCGCTGAAAGCATCTAAGCGCGAAGCAGACCCCAAGATGAGGTATCTTTTAGACCCCTGGGAGACTACCAGGTTGATAGGTTAGCGGTGTAAGTGCTGTAAAGTATTTAGCCAACTAATACTAATGGTCGAAGTTGAGATTTTTTGACATCAAGCCTTTTTAGGAAGTGTTGTATAAACACCACCAGTCCGTATTCACATTTTAAGGTGTAATGACCCCAATGTCTTCGTCGCAATTTGACAAACCTGTTTTTATGGGATAAGTTTAATATATGTTGACGGCTACCGAGAGAGAAGATACTCCAGAAGGTAAAATAGCTCAAGCAAAAAATTTATTCACCCAAGCTGCCTTGAAGAACTGTAGGACCTCAGGTGAGATTCGGGAGTTTTTGGCAAAATTCGATCTTGGCCAGGCCATTTTTCCGGAACACGAGAGGGCAGAACATCATGCTGTAATGTGGGGGATAGTCTTTGCCAGAACCTATATGGGCAAACCAGCCCCAGATTTAAGAAGTGAAGATCTAAAAAGCCGGACAGTCTCTCCAGCCACAACTCCTGCTGTGGCCAAAGCTCCTGTAGAACTCGGACCCGATGTGACAGTAGAGATCCAAAATCCGGGTCGGCTTTTTACTCAACTGGTTTATCAAGCGGAACGAGATTTAAATCCCAGGCTTAAAAAAGGCATATTTATTGAAGGAAGATTACTTGCCCCTTTTACAACTTCTGAAACACTGGCACAAACGGCTGGAGCTCGTGGCTCAGGGATGTTTTTTAGACTGGAAAGCTCTCTTTATTATCAAAAAGTTAGAGAAGAAGACTCTTTAGAGGGCCATCCTCAACTTTATTCTCCCAAAGGTGTAGACAGAGTTTTTGGGGAACTCGATTCTCCAAAGTTTTTTAAAGTTGAGAGAGCTGTTAATCCTGATGGACTCTCAGAGATTATGGTTGATACCGAGCTTCAGGTTGTTAAAGTCGTTTTGGGGGCAACTAGCGCTGAATCTTACGAAGCTCTGCGAGATAAATCAATTAAAGAAAGAGGCGAGGGTCAAATTAATAATTTAGGAGAAGTTGGTCGAAATAGAGTCTTTATACAATCAGAAGTCAGAAATTACACAGCTGGCCAGAAGGAAGTCTGGGGACACCTCTTGGAGGCAAAATCATTCCCAAAGTTAATAAAAGATTTTGGGGAGGTTTATGGTTCGGTGGTAGC
>JAUSJM010000023.1 GCA_030647265.1 bacterium | reverse complement strand
TTAGTTTGGAAAAATAATCCATTCAAAACCTCCAGATATTCAAATGTAAGCTCTTCGGGTATAATCTAGTTATGGATATTGACAACCTTTCTGGTCATGAATTTGAAGATTTTATTGAGAAATTGATACATAAAATGGGGTTTGTTACAGAAGAACGAAGGAAAAGTGCTGACGGAGGAATAGATTTAAAAGCGATAAACGAGACGCCAATACTGAAAGGTTTATATATAATTCAATGTAAAAGGTATGAGAAACCAATAGGAGAATCAATGATTAGAGATCTTTATGGTGTAGTGTCCTCTGAGAGAGCAAATAAGGGTATTCTGATAACTAATTCATCATTTACAAGATCAGCAAAGAGTTTTGCTTTAAATAAACCTATCGAATTAATTGATGGCGTTTTAATCCAGCAACTTATTAAGCAGTATTTTGGTGACGAAAACATGGGAAAAATTAAAGGGCCAAAAGTTCCACAAAAATATAAAATTCTTTATGATGCAATTGAGGGAGAATTAACAAAGCATGAAAAGACACATAAAGAAATAACAAGTGGAAAAATAAAAATTAATTTAGAGAACTATCAGGATAATAATGATTTTATTAAATACTGTGGATATAAAGCAGATAAAATTGTAGAACTCTGCAATATAGCAAATAGTCAATTTAACAACATCGGTTCATTTCTAAATATTTTACCGGAAGAAGAATTGGACTATATTGAGACAAATCAATTAAAATCAAAGATTGACGATTTTTCCTTATCGTTTGACGAGATTGAAAAAGAATGGCTGGATGCTTTATCAAAAATGCCGCCCGACAATCTTCGTGCACTGCATAGATCATTAGTCAACAATTATGAAACTTTTTATGAAGCACTTACTGAATTTACAAATAACCTATCATCTTGTGTCAACAGTCCAACAATTTATTTTTCAGAAACTGATAAAAGCCAACTTGATGAAAAAGAACCAACGACGATATTAATTTTTCAATTAACAGACAAATATACCAAAGCTTTTGCAGAGGAAGTTAATAAAGCTGTAGCACAGAATAATAGCTTTCATACTCTCTATCAGAGCGTATTGTCAATATTTAAAAAATAAGCCAATCATATAAGAAGCAAAAGATGAATGATATTTTGGGAGATGATAAAAGACTGGAAAAATTAATAAGTAAATCTAAGATTAAGCTTTTTAATCATGAATAAATATAAGAAAGGAGAACATGGCATATGGGACTACAGATAGGAATGCACAGATCAGGGATCAACATTTTGTATTTCCGATCGCAGCTAAATCAATTTTAATTCCTTTCGAACTAACAATTAATTTAGATAATCAACAACGTCGTCATGAATAAGGTTATCGTTCATAAAGAATTAGATCTTGACAACAAGATACAAAAATGCTATCTTTTTTGTTATGGAAAAACAAGAAGTAATTAATCATTTAAAGAGAGTTGCTTCTCAACTTGAAGGTAAAAAATATATAACACTCAAGGATGTTCGATCAGTACCTAAATTAGATTATTATATCCATTTTCACTTTAGAGGAATGGGGAATGCATTACGAGCGGCTAATCTGCCATCTTCAAAGCTAGCATCGAGTATGAGTATTAAAAGTGAGGATCTTTTAAATTACCTAAGGGATCTAAAAGATAAACTAAATCATAATCCAACAGTTTGGGACATTCAAGATGATAAAGAAATTTATAAAAAATATTCAGAGAACAAGTTTAGTTGGTCAATTTTCAAAACAAGATTTAATGGTTTGAGAAAAGCGATAGAGCAGATGGAACTTGTGGGTGTAAAAGATGTCAAGAATGATGCAGCAAATGTAACTATACAAGCTGAAAAAGAAGATACAGGGTCTTTTGAACATAAAAATAGATATTTTGGGAAAGCAGCAGAGTTACATGTAACTGCTGAATTAATATACCGTGGATTTCAAGCCACAAACATACCAATTGATGTAGGCTTGGATATCCTTGCTTTTAAAGACAAAAAAACTTTTTACTTTCAGGTGAAGCATAAGGATTTTAGTCATAATATTCCAATAAAGCTTACAAAAAGTTCATTCGAGAAAAGCGGAGGAGGCGATGTCTATTATATTTTCGTTTTATTGTCGGATAAAAAAAGAGACTTCTTAATTATTCCCTTCCATATAGTAAGTGATTGGATCAGAGATGGATTGGCTGAGGAAAAAGAAGATCAATACCTTATTGTTATTAAAAAAGATGGTGATGATTATAAACTTAAAGATAGATTATTAAATAACAAATACCTTGATAAATGGGAGAATATTAGATGAAAGTAAATAAACAAAAAACTTATACTTTTATAGATAGCCAGAATTTAAACTTAGGAACAAGTAAGGATATACATAAAAAAGGGAAAATAATTTACAAAGGTTGGAAACTGGATTTTAAAAAATTTAGACGCTATTTATCTGACAAATTTCGTGTAGATAAAGCATTTTTGTGCATAGGATATATCAAACAAAACGAGGGTCTATATAAAAAGCTTAAAAATGATGGTTATGAGTTGATTTTTAAACCAACAGTGAAGGATCATGAAGGTAAATCTAAGGGAAATGTTGACGCTGAGTTGGTTTTACATGCAGCTGCAGTAGAGTTTTCTAGATATGATAAAGCAGTTGTTGTATCTGGAGATGGTGATTTTTACTGCCTCTATGAATTTCTTGAGGATAATCACAAATTGCTTCGGATTTTGATTCCTAATTCAAAATCAGAATCTTCACTCTTAAGACCGTTCCAAAAATATAAAACATTTATTGAATTTGAGAAAAAGAAGTTGGAGAAATGAAGGTATCAAAATGGGAGGCGTTGCATATGACACGCAGTCATATGTTCGTTTCTCCCTAGTGATAACTGTATTTTAACACCAATGGAGATAAAATTCAATATTATTACCATAAATATAAAGAAAGGTTGGGTTTTGTTCTGAAAGTAGGGATAGTAGGTTTACCTAATGTGGGGAAATCAACTCTTTTTAATGCTCTTTTGAAAAAGAGGGTGGCTTTGTCTGCTAATTATCCTTTTGCTACTATTGAACCTAATATTGGAGTGGTAGCTGTGCCTGATCAAAGACTAAATGAACTGGCAGAGCTGGTAAAGACTGAGGAACATATGGAAAACTTACCTCCTCTGGTTCCAGCTGTAGTGGAGTTTGTGGATATAGCTGGCCTTGTTAAAGGAGCTCACCAAGGAGCAGGTTTAGGAAATCAATTTTTGTCCCATATTAGGGAAGTTGATGCCATAATCCATGTTTTAAGGGATTTTCAAGATGAAAATGTGATCAGTGAGGGCTCAGAAAACCCTGATGCTGATAAGCTGACTATTGAGACAGAGCTGGGATTGGCAGACCTTCAGACTTTGGAAAAGCTGGTAGCAGCTCCCTCCTTTACCAAGGTTTCGGCGGGCAAGCAGGAAAAAGATCCCTTAGAACAGCAAAAGCTGGATATCTTAAATAAAATTAAGGAAAACCTGGAGGCAGGAAAAGTTTTAGGCCATTACGAAATTGGTGATGAAAGATTAAAGCTTTGGTTTGGATCTCTCCCTCTTTTGACAACTAAACCCATTCTTTATGTCTATAATGTTTCAGAATCTGAGTATAAAGAGAGGGTTGATGAAGGGGCCTTAAATGAAAATGAGATAGTGATCTCTGCTAAGCTGGAAGAAGAATTGGCTGATTATTCTGAGGAAGAAAGAAAAGAATATCTTCATCAGCTGGGGATAGAACAAACAGGTCTGGAAAGGCTGGTGGTCAAAGCCTATCAGGTTTTGGGACTTATTTCCTATCTGACAGCTGGTAAAAAAGAGGTCAGGGCCTGGACTATCAAAAAAGGGACTAGGACTCCTCAAGCTGCTGGGGTAATCCATACTGATTTTGAGAAAGGTTTTATCAGGGCCCAGGTAATAGAGTATGAAAAACTAATAGAAGCTGGATCATATGCTAGAGCTAAGCAGTTAGGCTTGATGAGAACTGAAGGTAAGGAGTATGAAGTGAAAGATGGAGATGTTATTGAGTTTTTGATTAGTTCTTAATAACAAGTAGAATAAAATATAAAGATAAGAATATTATTAAAAAGTTGAAAACAAGCTGTGGCCAAAATATTATAGTAGGAGATTCAAGATTATAAAAGCCACAATTTAATTGCCAAGGATAGGGGGGATCTCTCCAACTGTCATCCTGAACCATAAAATGCAATGGCCAGCCACACTCCAATATAAGTTCAGATTTATTATGGACAGTTATTTTAGGTAGTATAGTAGAAAAAAATATTATAAAAACAGTAATTAAAGATAGAAAAAATATCTCTTTCTTTGGGTCCTCATTGTATCAATTTCTCAAGTCTATAATTTCATACCAGACCCCTTTAGTAGTGCCTCGTTTGTTGATTAATCCCCGATCTAGTAAATGTTTTAAATCAAATCTTAAGGTTCTCTCATTAATGCCTAAGAATCTCCTTCTGATGGTATCAAAGTTAACTATTTGATGATCGCGAATTATATTTAAAATTTCAGCCCTTCTGGGTAAAAGTAAATCTTGTATATCAACCTTTTTCTTTTCTAAAATTTCTATTTTGGCTTTTTCAGCTGTTTGGGCTATCGCTTCCAACATAAATTCCAGGTAATCTGTGAGATCCTTTTCTGTAGCTTCCAGCGATCGGTAATATTCACTCCGATGGTTGTCCAAATATTCTTCTAGAGAGAGAAGTCCTTTCATCCCATAACCTCCTTTTATTAAAACTATCTGTAGCAGTAATCTGCCAACTCGTCCATTACCATCCAAAAATGGATGTATCTTTTCAAAGGTGTAATGTGAGAGACAGGCTTTAATAGGTATAAATGGTTCCTTAGAAGAATTGACAAATTTAACCAGACGCTCTGTGAGGGGTAGAATTAACCGAGGTTTGGGAGGAATATAGATAGCAATGCCGGCACTGTTAAAAATTGCTTCTAAATTAATTCTAAACATGCCCAGATCTATTTTCTCCACTAACCCTTCCATAACTATTCTATGTAGTTTGAGGATATCTTTAGTAGATAATCCTCGGTGTTTTTCTTGATTGATCCAATTTAGGGCTTTTAAAATATTAAAAACTTCCATCCTTTTTTGATCTTTGGAAGAAGACATCTGTACTTCATTTAAAGTTAAGGTGTTTCCCTCAATCCTGGCAGAAAAAAGTGAGCTTTTTAAAGTAGATTTTCTTCTGATATTTTGTTCAATTTCTGGGGGAATATCCACAGAGTTGATGACCTCTTTACAAGCTTCAATAGTCTGTAGAAGCTGAGAGATTTTAGGAGTTAGGAAGTATTTAGGAGGAATTACCATATATAACCTAATATTACCAAATATTTCCTAATCCTGCCAGATATTGCTAGTTGAAAGTTGGTAAGGCTTTTTAGTATTCTGAATAGAGAATGGAAGAACAGGTATCTTTGGAAAATGTTTCCGGGAATAAAAGAGGAAGTCAGCTTTTTAAGTGGATGATAGCTACTTCTATACCCACAGTGCTTATTGTGGGCGGGGTAACTATTGCCAGTTGGGGGTTAGCGGAGGAGTTTTCCGAGAGGATAAGATTAGGAATAATAATAGCGGTTATGGGAGCTGTCATTGCTTTGATTGAAGCTGTCTTAGCCTTAAAATATATTAAAACCGAAGGGCTAACCAAAGACGAAGTGGATGTCTGGAGAAAACCGATATTTTAGCCATTGAATTCCTTCTACTAACCTAGTAAAATTATTTACCGTGAATAGCTATTATTTAACAATAATTTTAAAATCTGATTTGGATGAAAAAGCCCGCAAGGAGCTTTTGGAACCGGTGGTAAAAAAGATGGGTAAAGTGGAAAAAGAGGAAGATTGGGGAGTGAAAGATTTAGCTTATCCCATAAAAAAACAAGCTAAAGGTTACTATATACACTACCTTTTTTCTGCTGATCCTGCTGATATCCTTCCACTTGACAAGGCTCTAAAAATAGAAGAAGATATCATTCGATACCTTCTAGTAAGAGTGTAGAGTGATGGGTTAAGAAAAAGGAAAAAGAGAGATGGCAAGTAGATCTTGGAATAGAGTTGAACTGATTGGAAACCTGACGCGCGACCCCGAACTTCGTTTTACCTCCACCGGCACCGCTGTAGCTACATTTGGCTTGGCTACAAATCGGACTTATGTAGTGGAAGGTGAGAGAAAAGAAGAGGTTGATTTCCATAAAATAGTAGCTTGGAACAAACTGGCGGAACTTTGCCAGCAACTTTTAAAGAAGGGTTCCCGGGTCTTTATCTCCGGAAGACTGCAGTATCGGGAATGGGAACCTCAGGAAGGTGGAAAGAGGCGGGATGCAGAGATTGTATTGGAAGACATGATTTTAATTACTCCCAAGGGTGAGAGTACGGTGGAAAGCAGGAGTGAGGGGATAGATTTGGACAGCTTGCCGGATGTGGGTGGTGAAACCCCTGCCCTGGCTGCCTCAGGCTCTGCTCCAGCTGATGATGTTGGTAAGTCCAGCAGCAGTTCCCCTAAGAAAGCTTCTGAGGAGGAAACTCCTAAACCTGCCCCAGCCACGGAAACTGTTGATGAAAGCGATCTGCCTTTTTAACCCTTGCCTGGTATCCTTCTCTTATTATATAATCCTTTAGTTCTATGCCGGTAATCAGAAAAGTTACACCAAGAGGAAAAGATACAGAAGAAAAAGCTCCCGAAGAGGTGGCAGTTAAGGCTGTGCCTTCAGGAGAAACTGTTGATGAAAAGTCAGCTGCTTTGTCCGAGAGAAAAACTGGAGGACGGAAAAAAGTTTGCCGTTTTTGCCAGAGTAAGGCCGAGCCTCACTATTTTGATGCAGCTGCTTTGAGAAGATATCTTTCCGACCGGGGTAGGATTTACCCCCGGGGACGCTCCGGCGCTTGTGCCAAACATCAAAGAAGAATCAGCCGGGAGATTAAAAGAGCCAGGCATTTATCTCTTCTTCCTTTCACTGTCAAGGCGCATTAAACCTTTTATGGTACACTAAGATTAATGCCCAGCCTGAGCGGACTTTTTGACTATTTCCCCGAACTGGAAGTAATTCCTGTAGATAAGATTATTGGCAGGCTAAACCGCAGGGATGATTCCAAACTTTTAACCAACGAGTTAGGTAACCGCATCCTGTATCCTCAACTGATACCTGAGAATGAGAGCCAGTTGACTTTAGACTGGGCTATCCTGCAGTCTTATCTCGCCATGTCGCCCTCCCGATATTATGATAAACACTTAAACCGCTTCTATATCCACGAGATGTTCCTGCCCCGTTTCCTAAGCCTCAAACAGCTGGTTTTAACTTACATTGAGGTCTTTCATCCTCAGGGAATTGTGACTTTGGTTTTAAGGACGGAAAACTTAGGGGATAAAAGCTTGGGTACGCTGCTTCGGCCTACTGTTTTGGGAAATCAGGGAACGGTGGATCTTGTTATGAAGGATAAGACATACAGTATCAAGCCCGGTACGGTTTTACTGATTCCTAACCGTCAAAGAAGGGTTGATTTTAGGTTTCAATCAAACGTGGCCCAGTTGGGCGGTAAAAACAGCTTGCTGGCCGAGGTCCCGGGTGGAGAAGTAGGTTTAATAGTGGATACCAGAGGAGGCTAGTTATTTATGTTTTATGCAAATGCCCGTCTGAGAGTGAAAAAAAACAGTGTTACCCATATTCAGCGTTTCCTGGTTAACGCCCGGGGGAAGATTAAAGTCAGTGTTGGTCAGGAAGTTTTTCCCGAAGTGGTTTTGGCAGAGGGTCAGGTCTCAGGAGGTTTTAGAACGATCCGTCTGGCAGGGGATTTAGGGGTCAATCCCTCTCAGGCAGAGTCTTTGTTATCCCGTCCCTTAGGACAAATTATCTACCAGGGAGAGCTGTTGGCGGTGCGCAAAGGATTTTTCGGAACACAGCAAAAGATTATCCTCTCCCCGGTAGATGGAGTGCTTGATGTTTATGATAAAAAAAGCGGTAACCTAAAATTAAGGCTGCTACCGAAGCTTTCCAAACTGGTGAGTGGCGTTTACGGAATTGTGGATCGGGTAGATGAAGCAAAAAATTTGGTAATGATCCGCTCTTTTGGCACCGTAGTACACGGCGTATTAGGTTCTGGAAGAAGCAGGGAGGGTTTGCTGGAAATTCTGGCCTCCCGGGAGATGTTGGTCAGCTCAAAGCAGATTTTACCGTCTCAACAAGGAAGAATCGTGGTGGGAGGAGGGTTGGTTTTTTTAGACGCTTTGGAGAAAACCATGATTGTCGGAGTAAGCGGGATTATCTCCGGAGGAATTAATGCTCCGGATTACCTGGCAATGTCCGGAGGGGCTTGGAATATCCGTATGAAAAAATGGGCCGATGTAGGGGTAGGACTTTTAGTAACGGAAGGGTTTGGGTCGGTACCTCTGGGGGAAGATATTTATGATATCTTACGGGAACACAACGAACACTTTGTCATCTTAGAAGGAACCAGAGGGAGGTTGATTTTACCCAGTACCGAACCGGATTGTCTAAAGAAAATCAGGGAAACAAAGATTTCCCTTCCTGATGAGGAGATGGAAGGTTCTCTTCAAGTAATCACTTTACAGGTAGGATTAAAAGTGAGGCTTCTCTCTGCCTCTTTTTTGGGCAATCAGGGTGTGATAGAATCTATTGACCAAAGTGCAACTTTGCTGCCTTCGGGCCTTTCTACAGTCATGGTGACGGTAGTAAGCTCTAACAGGAAGCTCCGGGTGCCTTATACCAATTTGGAAGTCTTAAAAGAAGAATGAAAGAGAATTCACAGAGAGGATTTTTTGCCTTTTTGAGCCAGCTTAACGCTGGAGTGATTGTGATCTCCCTTTTAATGTTTGCTTTGGGCTGGCAGCTTGGGCACCGTGATTTTGTGCTGCAGTGGAAAAATTATAAGCCTCAGGTAACCGTCAGTAACCAATCTCCTTCCCAAAAAGACGCCAACATTGATTTTAAACTTTTCTGGCAGACTTGGGACCTTCTCTCCCAAAAATATATCGATAAGAAGGCTTTAGACCCCCAAAAACTTTATTACGGGGCTATTGCCGGGATGGTGGCAGCTGTTGGTGACCCTTACACTGTTTTCCTCCCTCCTGAGGCTCAGAAAACTACCAAGGAACAACTGGGCGGAGCTTTTGAGGGAGTGGGGATCCAATTAGGTTATAACAAAGACAAAAGATTAGTAGTGGTAGCTCCTCTCAAGGGTACTCCGGCAGAAAAAGTAGGAGTCAGGGCAGGAGATATAATCTTAGAAATTAATGGTAAGGACAGTAGTGGGTTGTCTTTACCAGAAGCGGTGGTCAAGATCAGGGGTCCCAAGGGATCAACGGTTAAGCTATCGCTTCTTAGTGACGGTGATGTTAAACCTCACGAGGTACAGCTTACCAGGGATACAATTGTTGTCAAAACGGTGGAGTATGAAGCCAAAACTACCAAGTCCGGGAAAAAGATTGCTTACATCCGTCTCTCCAGTTTTGGAGAGAAGACTAAAGAGGAATGGGATGAGGCAGTAAGTAAAGCTTTAGCCGATGCTCCCCAGGGAGTTATCGTTGATGAACGCAATAACCCGGGAGGATATCTGGAAGACTCAGTCTACGTTGCCTCGGAGTTTTTAAGCGGTGGGGATATTGTGCTCCAGGAAGATTCCCAGGGTAACAGACAAAGCCAGGGAGTGATGAGAGTAGGCAAGATGCTTAAACTTCCCCTGGCTGTGCTTATAAATAAAGGTTCGGCCTCTGCTTCGGAAATCCTGGCTGGGGCTATTCAGGACAGAAAACGGGGGACTTTGATTGGAGAACAATCTTTCGGTAAGGGAACTATTCAGACTACGGAAGACCTGCCTCAGGGAACCGGTATACACATCACCACTGCCAAGTGGCTTACTCCCAATGCCCACTGGGTGCATGGGGTTGGTTTAACTCCTGATGTTAAGGTAGAACTGACTGAGGAACAGATCAAAGAGCTCTCCACCGTCAACGGGACAGGCCAGGAAACAAAAATTGATCCTCAGCTGGAAAAAGCCCTGGAAGTATTGGACAATCAATAGTAAAATTACTTTTATGGAATCAAAGCTGCCAAGACTTACCCCCAACCTTTCCACCCTGCTGATTGTTATTATCTTGGGGGCTTTGTCAGGAGTAGGTTTTTATCAGGCTTCATCCAGGGGGCTGATTCCTTTTAGAAACGGTTTACCTGAGATTAAGCTGCAGCAAAAGACTCAAACGGTTGTTGACGAGGAATCTGCTACCATCTCGGTAGCGGAAAAAGCTTCCCCTTCCGTGGTGGCGATCGGTGGTACCGCTAAAGTAGTTAACCCCTTTAATCCTTTCTCTGCCCCCCAAAGCCAAAGCAGCACTATCGGCACCGGTTTTGTAGTCTCCGATAAGGGGATTATCGTCACTAACAAACACGTGGTCTCCGATTCCGGGGTGACCTACAACGTGGTGACCAAAGACGGTAAAAAATATGAGATTAGAAAGATCTACCGCGACCCGGTGTTGGATTTGGCGATCGTGCAGATTGACAGCAGTGACCTCAAAGCTTTGGAATTGGGGGATTCTTCCAAGTTGAAAGTCGGGCAGACAGTTATTGCTATCGGTAACGCTTTAGGCAGGTTCACCAATACTGTTACCAAGGGAGTAGTCTCCGGTTTGGGCAGGAGGGTGGTGGCAGGCGATCCCTTCTCCGGCTCGGCCGAATCTTTGGATGATTTGGTACAAACAGATGCTGCCATCAACCCCGGAAATTCCGGTGGGCCTCTTCTAAACGCTGCCGGTCAGGTTATCGGGGTTAATGTGGCCACCACGGAAGGGGCACAAAGCATCGGTTTTGCTATTCCTATTAATTCAGTCAAACAGATCGTTGATGAGTTTGTGCAAAAAGGTACGGTTTCCCGGCCCTTCTTAGGGGTCCAGTACCGCTTTATTTCTAAAGATGTAGCTTTAATGAACGAAGTACCCCAGGGGGCCTATATTCAGAGTGTGGTAGATAATTCTGCAGCCTCTAAAGCAGGGATTGAGGCTGGAGATATTATTACCAAGATTGATGGACAAACGGTAGATTCAGAAACCAAGATCTCCGAGGTTATTAAAAGTAAAAAGATCGGGGATACTCTAACTCTAAATATTTGGAAAGATGGTAAAGAAAGAACTGTTACTGCTACTCTCCAGGAACTTCCTAACCAGTAGTTTTTTCTTCACCCCTCTTGATAATCTTGAATAAATCTGTATATTAGAAAGAAACATGCTGGAAGCTACTGCAGAGAAGTTCGCAGAATTAGGGGTAGGCTTTGATGAGGAAGCTGATGGTAAAGATTTTGACCCAGAAGTGTCAGCAGCTCCTTTGCCAACAATGACATGGCGCGATCCCATAGTTGCTTGGAGTATGGAACGTCCTTACTCATGGAGTAAAATTTCTCCTCTGTCCCAACAGCTGCTTATCCAACGTTTTGTTAAATACACCCCAACTGAGCATATGTTGGCGGCGGTTAATTTAGGCGAGAAGGATGTGGAAAAGGTGCGCCAGAGGATTAAAGAAGCAGGTGATCTTCTAAGAGAAGACTGGAAAGCCTGGTTTAAACTTGAAAGGCGGAGATTTTTACCTTCTTTTCAGGTTGTTGGAGGAGATAGTGAAGATGCTGTGGCGCTGTACTTAAAAGAAATTGGCCAAACTCCTCTCATCTCCGGGGAGAAGGAAAAAAGTCTTTCCAAGCGTATCTGGGCAGCACGCTTAGTTGAGGAATGGGATGAGGAAACAGGTAGGATATTGCTTGATGCATGGGCTGAGCACGAACTGACTGAAGCTAATCTACGGTTGGTAGTTTCAGTAGCCCGCAGGTTTGTTAATAGAGGAGTAAGTTTTCTAGATTTAATCCAGGAAGGTAATATCGGTTTAATGCACGCAGTGCGACGATTCGACTGGAGGAGAGACTTTCGATTTTCCACATATGCTACCTGGTGGATAAAGCAGTCGGTTGATAGGGCAATTGCCGTTCAGGCGAGAGCGGTGCGGTTGCCGATACATGTGATAGATTTTATTGGTGACGTTATTAAAGCTCAGAAGGAGTTAAGAAACCAAGGAAAAGATGCTTCCCCTGAGGCTGTCGCTGAGTTTTTAGATGTTAAGCTGGAAAAGGTAAGGTTAGCTTTAATAGCTTCCCAAGAAGAGATGTCGCTTCAAACTCCGGTGGGAGAAGGAGAAGAGACGGAGTTCGGGGATTTAATTAAAAGTCAGGGACCAAGTGTGGAAGAGTGGGCTGAGAGAAGGGAGACAAAAAGAGGAGTTAGGAAAGCATTGTCTTCGGTGAAGGATGGGGAAGTTTTGGCTCGCCACTTCGGAGTGGGTTGTAGACGACAAACCCTAGAAGAGATTGCTCATCTGCCACAATATCGGATTACTCGAGAGCGTGTTCGTCAGCGTGAGGTTGAAGCTATGGGGCAACTTAGAAAATTTGGTCAAGGTAGTTTAGCTAGTTTGGGTGATTAACTTTTACCACAGATCAGTGGAGTTATCTTCTGATTGCTCTTCCGGGGGGACATTTTCTACTAGGTTAACCTCTTCCGGTTTGAGAGTAGCATTTCTTTTTATCGCGCTTTGAAAGAGCAGGAGGGCTTTAGAGGGAGTAATGCCAGTTCTGCGGCAGGCTTCCTCAAGATCCTGAGCTGTTTCTAGGTTCTGCAAGAGGAGTGCTTCTGGGCCAGAGATAGCGGCGGTACTGACAAGAAGACTTAAGTCAACAATACCTTGACCTTCTCTGACTGCTCTGAGCGCTGCCCGTAAAGATAAGATTTCCTTTTGCATCTTGTTATAAAGAGCCTCTTGCTCGGCAGCTGGCGGGGGCAAATTATAACTGGTACTGGAGCTTGGTTTGAATTGACTTGGAGACTTGCTGCTATTTGCGGGAGGTAATTCTGATTCGTCATCGATCTGTAATAACTCCTCTCTTACAGAAGGCGCAGGTTGGACTGCTTGTGGAGTAAGAGTTGCGGACTCGTGTCCATTTGGGGCAAATTCCTCTGGCTCCATCAGCTCTTCTTCCTCTACTAGCTCTTCTTCTGGCTCTACTTCCCTAATATCCTCTTTGATAAGTTGGGTCAGGTCCTCGGGTCGAATTTTTCTAAGGAGCTCAAGTATCTCGTCCTCACTCATATCTGGGGTAATTACATAAGCAATTCGGGTGGCAAAGCACGCTATCTCCTCGGCGTATAGTCTAGTATCAACGACAAAGTTCATCACAGCTAGTTGAGCTGCCCGGTGAGTCTGAACTGGAAAAACGGCGGCCACTGCTGCTAACCGATCCAGGGTAATCCTCCCTTTATGATCTTTGAGCCCTTCCGCCGTTCTAATTCTTCTGACTAATTCTGGGTCAGCGTCTTCCGCTAGCCGGAGAATTCTTCCAATGTAAAAAGGAGTTCTCTGCCATTTTCCACATTTTTCCTCAATCCAGATGTGAGCAGCTTGTATATCTTTTATAGAGATACCTTCTAAGCGTGAGGCCTTACTTTTATTGGCAGTTGAGGTAAAAGCTTGGGTTGAGGAGAGCCCTTTAGCAGCCCAGGGGGTAAGGGCCCAAGCTTTTTTGACCCAATCAGCCAGTCGGGCGATTTGCACTTGTTTGACAGAATTTGCGGCGATGATACGTAAGTCCCAAAACTCCCCGTCCGTACAGTTATAGGCAACTGTTCCCCGGATAGTTTCTTCACCATCGTCCTTTTTTGCCTGGGTGCGATGAAATCCATCAATAATTTCAAAGATAATCTGATCTGTTCCTTCAGCGGAGCGAGCTCGGACAGCGATATCTGACAGCTGCCCCCACTCTCCCTTCATTGACTTGGCCATATCATTGGCGTGTTTAGTATCGACGACTGCATCTTCCATGAATATATCAGCAATGGGAATTTGTTCCTGAAATCTTTTGATCTTCCCGCCTATTTCAATAGCATGTCTTAGGAGATCTTCACGGGACCATATTGAGTAGTCAATTCCTGGTAACCCGCCTTCCCAATTTAAAGCACGCCCAGTCACGAGTGGGGTAGTTTCTTCTGTTCTTGTTTCAACAATAGCCATTATTTACTAAATGATCAAAGTGTAGTTGAAAGGAATATTAATCATCTTTAATCTGGCAGTCAAGAGAGAGATTGATCTGAGACTTCAGAATAAACTCCATCTGATCACAGTGGCCAGCATTCCCATATAATCTGCTGTAGCTTCATCAACTTTAGAACCCCTGCTTCTGCCTCTAAAGATATTTCCTCCCCCTACTACAATAGCTAACTCTACCCCAGTTTCTTTTTTAATGTTAATCAATTGCTGGGAGATAGTTTCTACTGCCTCAAAATCAACTCCTTGTCTGCTACTTCCACCTAATAATTCTCCGGAAAGCTTTAGCAGGACTCTTCTGTACTTGAGGCTAGGCAAATTCATGTAAGTTGATTTTAATTGATTAAGTCTTAGAAAGAAATCCTGAGAATTCTTTGTTTGTGGGCTAGGTCTGTTTTTACTTCCACCTGAGCCTCTGGAAAATACTTTTGGGCTTCTTCCTGGGCCAGTTCTCCATGGGTATAATCAATCTCCCCTAAAATCAGTTTTGGTTTCCAACCCTTTTCTTTGATCTGCTGGAAAAGTTGCCTGTAAAGTTCAAAGCCATCCTCACCTCCATCTAAAGCAACATGTGGCTCAAAGTCTTTGACTGAAGAATCAAGGTAGGGAATTCTGGCAGAGGGAATATAAGGCAAGTTGGTAACAATAATATCAACATGAACGTTATCCTGGAGTTCCGATGAAATCGGAACGATAGGATCTGATTCTATCGGTCGAAGATTCCCTCCAGAATGACGAAAGGCGGATAGTAAGTTACTCTGGAAAAAGATTATTCTATCTTCTACTTGGTGTAGTTTGGCATTTTGTTGAGCAATTTTTGAAGCCTTTGGGGAAATATCAGTGGCAATAATTCGTGTTCCCACACTCCATGTGGGAAGGTAAATGTTTTTAGCGATAGAGATGGCAATGTTACCTGAACCGGTGCCCAGATCAAGAATGGTAAAAGATTGCTTCGCTCCGCTCACAATGACGTCATCGTTGTCATTCCGATGGGCCAATGGCCCAGAGGAATCTCGTACAAACCGAAGGACTTCGTCTACCAAAAGCTCAGTTTCCGGTCTGGGGATTAAAACATCAGGGGTAACTTTAAATCTTAACTTGTAGAACTCAACCCAGCCTTGGACATATTGCTTGGGTTTGTTGTCCATTATTCTTCTTTGGATGCTTCTTCTTGGATAGCTTTGACTACAGGATTTAGATCTCCTTCAATGATTTTTTCCAGGTTATACCAGGACTTACCAATTCTATGATCTGTCAGCCTGTTTTGGGGGAAGTTATAAGTCCTGATCTTCTCGCTTCTGTCTCCCATTCCCACATAGAGTTTTCTTTGCTGGGAGATAGAACCCAGTCTTTCTTCTTCCTCTTTTTCCCAAAGTTTAGCCCTAAGGAGTGCCATGGCATTTTCCCTGTTTTGTAGCTGGGATCTTTCTGTTTGAGCTGTCACTACAATACCGGAAGGGAGGTGTTTGACCCTCACTGCTGTACTAACCTTGTTCACGTTTTGTCCCCCTGCTCCTCCTGACCTAAAAGCTTCAAACTCAATATCAGTAGGGTTAATATAAACTTGGGTTTCCTGGATCTGGGGCAAAATAGCCACGGTAGTGGTGGAGGTATGAATTCTTCCCGAGGACTCTGTTTCCGGAACTCTTTGTACCCTGTGGACTCCTGATTCATATTTTAAAGCTTCATAAGCTCCTTTACCATTAACTTTGATAGTGACCTCTTTGATTTGACCAATTTTTCCTTCAGACCTGTCTAACTCTTCCATCTTCCAGCCCTTATTTTGGGCAAACCTGGTGTACATTCGGAGCAAATCTCCGGCAAAAAGCCCGGCTTCGTCCCCTCCGGCTGCCGACCTGATTTCCAAAATGGCTACATTGGGATTGACCTCCAGCCCTTCAGCTTCTTCCTCTTTATCTAATATAGGAGTAGAAGCAGAAAGCTCCAGTTCCTCTTTTTGCTTTTTCAGCTCCTCAATTTCTAAGTTAGCCAAAGCTGCCATCTCCGGATCAGCCAGCAGTTTTTCTGCTTCTTTGATCCTTTGATCAATATCTTCCAGCTGTGTTTTTAAATAATCTTCCATATCGGGTACATTATACTCTTGTCTGAGGACTGATGGCTGAAGACTGAAGTCTATCTAGGCAGCTTTTTTACGGGCTTGAATTAGTAAATCTTTCAAGGATGGTTTATCAGTTCTCTCTTTTTGAATTTTAGAAGACCGGGCTTCCATAATCTTGGCCCTCTCAGCCTGTTTTACCTTGGCTGTTTCTTGGGATTTGGTGAATTTTTCTACCTGGCCCTGGGTATCAACCAGCTTTTGCTGTCCGGTAAAAAAAGGATGACAGTTGGAACAGATATCTACCCTGATTTCAGGCAGGGTAGATCCAGTGGTAAAGGCATGACCACAAACACAGGAAACTTTAGCATCGTTATACCAAATTGGATGACCCGTCTTTTTCATGGCTTGGGTAGTATAGCAAAGGTGATCTCAAAATTCAAACCCTGTGGGCTTTGTGATGGCTGTGATGAACTTTCGCCAGAGTACTCCAGTAAACTCCCAAAGCTATAAAGCTTGCCCCTATTAAAAAAGAGGTTTGGAGCTTTTCACCTAATACCACCACTGCTAAAGCTGTGGCTATAATAGGTTCAATATATTGAAAGATATCTGCCTTGATAACTCCCAGCCTGCCCAGCCCCCACTCGAATAAGAAATAAGCAGAAACGGAAGAAAGAATAGCAATAAAAAGCAGCCCGAATATCCCCACCGGGGTTACCTGGTTGATCCATAAAGGGTTTTGGATATATTCGTTGACGGCTGGAATGGCAAAGGTTAACACTCCCACTAAAAAGATGATGGCAGTAATGGTCAAAGTGGAGTATTTTTGCAGCATTTTTTTGGAGATGATAGCTCCTATCACCCACACTATGGAAGCTAAGATGATTAAAAAGTTTCCTATTAAAACCTGAGGGGAAAGTTGTTCTCCTAAGATAAGAAGAGGGAAGCCAATGATCAAGACGGTTCCCAAAAGCCCCGTTCCGATGCCTATAAGATTAACGGTAAAGATCTTTTCTTTTAAAAAGATCCAGCTGAGAAGAATAGATAAAACCGGGATGATCATGGTAAGAATGGAAGCAGAGGTAGCAGTGGTACGGGCAAGTCCGGCATAGAAGAAAGCGATATTTAAAGTCACCATTAAAGCTCCGATAGAAAAAAGGGCTGGTAAATCTTCCCGGTCTACCTTCATTTTATCCCTTTCGATAAGGACAAAAGGTAAAAGGAGGACGGTAGCCAGCAAAAATCTTAAAAAAGCCAAAGACATGGGGGGAAACTCCTGGAGGGTAAGTTTGGCTACTACAAAGTTTGCTCCCCAAATAAGGTGAGCAATAATAATAGCAGTATAAGGCCAGGACTTTTTAAAAATATCTGAGGACATATATCTATATTAGGATGATCCCGATGGAAATGTCCATCGAGGATCCTCGATCACGACTTTGTCGTGGATCGGGACAGCTTGGATACTGCTTCGTCAAGGGTGAGAGTAGTTTGGGTTTTGCTCTTCAGGTCTTTCAAGGTAACAACTCCTTTTTCCACTTCCTCCGGTCCAATGATCAAACAAAAGGGAATACCTTTTTGATCAGCATATTTTAACTGTTTATCAAGTCTGGAATCAGTATCAAGCCAAATTTCAGTATCAATGTTTTGGGAACGAAGTTTATCAGCTGTTTGTAAAGAGTTTGAGTATAGATTTTTAGCAAAGACTGTCACTAAAACCTGGGCTGTTTTGGGGGTGAGATCAGGCATCTTATTAAACTGTTCTAAAACGACTTGGGTGGGCATATCTCCCGGTGCCATGCCAATTCCCGGGACTCTTTCTCCGCCAATCTGGGCTGTTAAGTTATCAAATCTACCTCCTCCAAAGATAGATCTTTTCAGCTGCCCGGTTTTGTCCCAAGCTTCAAAAACAGTTCTGGTGTAATAATCAAAACCTCGGACGATAGTGGGATCAAACTCGATATAATCCAAGGCTCCTTCATAAAGCTTCAGGGAAGCAAAAACCTCTTTTAGCCAGGGAGATTGAGAATAATCTTTTTCAGTGAGTAGTGATTCAATGCTTTGAGTTTGCGATTTACTTAATCCTACTTCTTCCAAGTCTCTCCTAAATTCGCTGGGATCAATTTTTTCTTTGCGGTCAATAACCCGGAAGGCGGGGGCAATTTGTTCCTCAGAGATTCCAAAGGACCTCAGCTCTTTTTGCATGAACTCTCTATCGGAAACCCGGATGACAACCTCTTGGGGAGTAAGCCCCAGGGTTTTAAAGTATTCGGCAGCGATGGCTAAAATCTCAGCATCCGCTTCCGGGGATTCCGGTCCTAAAATATTTATTTCCCACTGAAAGAACTCTCTACCCCGGCCTTTTTGAGGTTGTTCATATCTCCACATTCGGCCAAAGGAAAACCAACGGATAGGTTTAGGAAGTTGCTGGGATTTTTGGGCTACCATCCGGGCGAAGGTGGGGGTAAGCTCGGGGCGAAGAGCCAATAATTTTCCATCCCGGTCTTTTAGGGTAAAGATCTGTTGGGAAAGGATTTCCTGATTGGTTTTATTAGCATAGAGGTCAACATATTCAATCTCCGGACCATCATATTCCTGATAGCCAAATCTTTCAGAGATCTCTTTTACTTTTCCATAAAGCCAGTTCCGGAAAGCCATTTGTTCCGGATAAAAATCTCTCGTTCCTTTAACTGGTTGAACTATCTGTTTTGCCATCTTAAGGGTATTATCTCACAAAAGTAGTCACTGAGTGAGGGGGTCGAAGATTATTGACAGAAGGTGTATATTATTCTCTGTGTCCACAAAGATTAAACAGGCCATCATTTTAGCTGGAGGTAAGGGAGAGAGGCTTAGACCTCATACTGACAATCGTCCCAAACCCATGGTAGAGGTAAATGGCAAGCCCATTATTGCCTATATCCTGGAACAGGTTAAATCAGCAGGAATAGAAAAAGTGGTGGTGGCTTGCAGCTATAAAAGAGAAGTTTTACAAGAATATCTTGATCATGGTCATAAGTTTGGTTTGGAAATTACTTACTCGGTAGAAGATTCTCCTTTGGGAAGAGGTGGTGGTATCAAACAATCTATGAAATACCTTACTCCTAGCTGGGAAGATGTTTTAGTGATGAATGGTGATCAGCTTTGGAAACTGGATGTCCAAGGGCTGATGGAAAAACACCAGGCCCACAAAGCTATTGCCACAGTGGTAGTGGTGCCCTTAAAAAGTCCCTACGGGATTGTGGAGTTTGATAAAAAAGGGCAAATTTTAGGGTTTAGGGAAAAACCGATGCTTCCTCACTGGATTAACGGGGGAATCTATGTTTTCTCTAAAGAAATAGAACCGATGTTGCCTGAAGTAGGAGACCATGAAACAGAAACCTTCCCCATGTTGTCTAAGAAAAGGTTTATCGTTTTCCAAAGCACTAACTATTGGCGGGGAGTAGATACAGTCAAAGATTTGGCCGAGGCAGAAAAAGAGGTGGCAGAGCTATTTAAGGACTGATTTCTTTAACTGTCCTGAGGAAGTGGCTTTAGCTGAAGGAGAGGATTCTGCTGAGGGAGTGGAAAGTTTGGTCTTAAGGTTGTCAGAACCAGGATAAAGATAGATAAAACGGGTGTAGGGCCCATCTTCTTCCCTGATAGCCAGGGCTATCAGTGTTTTTCCCACAGTTACATCATCCAGCGAACCTTCATCCGTTCCCAGTTGGTAGACTGTATCCTTATCAACACTGAGACTGGTGGATTGTCCCAGGGTGGTTTGAATAGTGATGGCCTGGTTTTTGACCGAGGTTACCTGGCCGCTAAGGAACTGCTTTTCTTCCGGTTTTTGAGGAATAATTCTCATTACCTCCTTGGCTGTTAAGACATCATTGTCGTCAACATCCCCTAAAGCAGCGATATGGTCATCCAAACTCAGGGTTTTTAGACTGACCTTTCCCTTACCGGAAGATTTACCGGAATATTCGGTGTACTCATTGATAGTTACCAGCTTAGTGCTGCCCTTAATGGCCAGAGTGAGGGAGGTTTCTGATTTGGATTTAATGACTCCCACATAGGCTCGGTTCTGAAGTTTCCTGCTGATCTCAAGTTTTAGTTGAGCAGCCTTGGAGGCAATCTCGGTTTGTAGCTCTTTAAGTTTTTGTTTTAGGTCAGCAGAAGGAGAGGAGTCTTGGGCATATGCTGGGGTAATGTATATAGTATACAGTAGGTAGCATATAGCAAGAAGGAGAATTAGTAAGAATTTGAAATTTGAAATTTTCATCATAGCTTCTCCTTTGAGTAATACACTGTTCTTTCCAGGCTTTTATTATTTCCCAAATTATCGAAAGAGGTCACTGAAAGCTCGTTTACCCCTTCCCGAAGCTTTAAGGTAGCGGAAAAATCTCCTTTCGGGGAAGCTTCTACCGCTTGGTCACTACGTCCCAAACTTAAAATAACTACCGCCTGGGGAGAAGTTTTGCCTTGGACCAGCATGGTACTGTCAAAGATCAACATGTTATCACCGGGGCTGGAAAGATCCAGGGTGAGACTTACCGGTTTGGAGGTGACGGGCCAGGAGTTGAGAAGAGTGTTATTGGGAACCTTTGAATTGACCAGGGAGTAAAGATAAATAATCAGTCCCAGGCAGAAAAAAAATATAACCGTCATGGAGATAAAAAAGGTCTTCATGGATAAAACTTTACTCATAGATATACTTAGTATCTCTTGTGAGGTTTCTTAGGCTATGATAATATCGGTCCATGGATATTTCCTGGTATGGGCAAGCTATGTTTAAACTAAAGGGTAAGGCCGGAACTGCTGTCATTGACCCCTTCGACCCCCAATTTATCGGCCTCAAGTTTCCCAAAGACCTGGAGGCTTCGGTAATCCTTTCTACCCACCACCATGGAGACCATAGTAACACAAAAGTAATTGAGGGTCATCCTCTTATTATCGAAGGCCCCGGGGAGTACGAAGCAGCGGGGATGACTGTGGTAGGTATTCCCACCTTTCATGATAAAAGTGAGGGATCGGAAAGGGGCAAGAATACCGTTTACCACCTTTTTATGGACGGGTTAAATATTGTTCACCTGGGAGATTTGGGACATCTGTTGACGGAAGAACAGGCAGGTTTGATAGATACCACAGTGGATATCCTCATGGTGCCCGTGGGGGGTATTTTTACCATTGATGCTGAAGAGGCCGCTAAAGTGGTAGCTCAGCTGGAGCCCAAAATTGTTATCCCCATGCATTACAAATTACCGGATTTAAAATTTGAGTTGGAAGGAGTTGAGGCTTTCTTAAAAGAGATGGGGGCAGAAAACCTGGCTCCGGTGCCAAAGCTTACTATCACCAAAGATAAATTGCCGGAAGAGACAACGATAGTGCTGCTAAGTAAGAGTTAAGAGTGATGGCTCAATCTACAGCTAAACTTCCGCCTCAGAATATTGAAGCTGAACAATCCCTTTTGGGATCACTTTTGATTGACAAAGACTCGGTGGTAAAAATTGCCGAGACTTTACGTCCCTTACATTTTTACCGCAGTGAACAACACGGAAAGATCTATGAAGCTATTTTGGATCTTTTTGAAAAAAGAGAGCCCATTGATTTAGTTACTGTCACCGAAAAGCTAAAACAAAGAGAGTCTTTGGATATAGCAGGAGGCTCAGCATATCTTGCCTCCCTGGTCAACACTGTTCCTACTTCGGCTCATATCGAACATTATGCTCATATTATTAAAGAGCATGCTATCAGAAGGTCTTTAATCTCCCAAGCCACCAGGTTAGTGGAGTCAGCTTATGACGAGTCAGTTCCCCTGGAAACAATCCTGGATAATGCCGAGCAGTCCATTTTTGCTATTTCCCAGGAAAGCATCAAACGGGATTTTGTACCTTTGAAGGATTTACTGACAGTTTCTTTTGACAGACTGGATGAGCTGCAAAAAACCTCGGGGAAACTGCGGGGAGTGCCCACCGGTTTTAAAGACCTAGATAATAAACTGGCAGGGCTGCAGGAATCAAACTTAATCATCTTTGCTGCTAGGCCAGGACAGGGAAAGACCTCTTTTGTGCTTAATGTAGCGGAGTACGTGGCGGTTAAAGCCAACCTTCCCGTAGGAATCTTTTCTTTGGAGATGTCTCAGGAGGAGCTGGTAGACAGGATTATTGTTTCCCGGGCAGATATAGATGCTTGGAAGTTAAAAACCGGGAAGCTTGATGAAACGGACTTTGACCGTATCTCCAAAGCCTACGGTGAGCTGGCAGAAGCTCCTCTTTATATTGATGATACCCCGGGGGCGACTTTGGCCGATATCAGAACCAAAGCTCGGAGGCTGCAGATGGAACACGGACTAAAACTACTGGTAGTAGATTACCTGCAGCTGATTCACGGCAGAAATTTGGAAAACAGGGTTCAGGAAGTTTCGGAGATCTCCCAAGGGCTGAAAAATCTAGCCAGGGAATTAAAAGTTCCGGTGCTGGCTGTTTCCCAACTTTCCCGGGCAGTGGAATCTCGGGGTAGCAGAAGGCCCCAGCTGGCTGACCTTCGGGAGTCGGGAGCTATCGAGCAGGACGCTGACGTGGTGATGTTCATTTACCGGGAAGATCCGGAAAACTTACAGGATGTGACTTTGGATATCCAAAAACACCGAAATGGTCCTACCGGAGAACTTAAACTGTTCTTTGTTCCGGAAAGAGTCAAGTTCTACGGTATGGAAAAAAGCCGGGTTAAAGCAGCAGAAAAATCTGAACCCAAAGCAGCCTAGCCTTACCAGAGGACCTCTTGTGAGGCTAGTAGGCACAAAAGAAAATAGAAGCAGTTAAACCTGTGATATTATATGGAGATCTAAGTAAGATAAATTAAAGATGAGTGATCCAAAGGACATTTTAACTTCTCAACCTACTCCTTCCTTGATGGAAGAACAGATAAAGAAATTTACCATGGAATCCTTAAGAGGGAAGAGTGTGGCTAGTTTTGACCTCAAAAAGGCTGCCCAGGCTTTGGATGATAATGAAGGGCAAAGGGTCAAGGCTATTGATATGGGAGGAGATAAAATTTCTGCTGTCACCCTCCAGGTGGCAGATGGAAGGCTTAGGCCTAACGCTACTACCTTGGAGACTGTTTCTACGAATCAGGGGGAAGGGTACCTTAAATTCTTAGAGAGTTTGGCAACTGAGACTTCTTCTTTAAAGCTTCCCTTGGGGATTTCCTCAGCAGGTCCTTTAGAAGGAACTAAACCTCTGGCTTGGCATAAAGTCCCTGTTTTTATGGAAGAGCTGCAGGCAAGATATCAAGGAGACCTGGGTAAACTTTTTCCCAGTGCAGTTATCTTCAACGATGCTGTAGCAGGGTTAATGGCTGGAGCAGTGGAAGCCCAAAGTAAATTTCCTGGGACAGAAGAGGTGCTCTATTTAATTAATGGTAGTGGAGTAGGAGGAGCAGTTTTAAAGGAAGGCACAATTTATGCTACTGAACCTGGCCATATTCCTTTAGTAGAAGATTTAAATCCCTATCATCAAGACAAGGCTTGTGGGGTTTTTGGGGCCAAGAATGTCTGTATTGAGCTTGCTGCTGGCAGCAAGGCAGGAATTGAAGACCTTTGGCAAAAAACTAAAGGAGAAGCTTTAAGTGGAGAGGAGATTGGTAAAAAGCTTTCCCAAGGTGATGAACTGGCTAAGGGGCTCTATCTCCATTCAGCCTACCTTTTAGCCCATGTAGTGATGGGAATGAGGGGTGTTTTTAATCTCTTTGAAAAACCAGGAAAAACAGTGCTGGGTTGTCATGGAGGGGCCTTTAGAGTCCCAGGCTATACTCAAAGACTAGTTCAGATACTGGAAAAAAACTTAAAGTTTGATCCTCAAGTATTAATAACCTCTGATTTTTCCTTTGATTTATGTTTAGAAGGGGCAGCCATTGGGGCTTTAATGAAAAAGCCTAGTGAGACAAGTACTGCTTGATGAATTGCTGAACCTGAGTTTTAAACTCTTCTAAAGATTCTTCATTAGTGATGGTAAAATCAGCTGAAGCTCCAATTTGGGAGATAAAGACTTCTGTATGAGCCTTTTCTTCTTCCATGAATTGTTCAAAGTTGGTTTTGTCCTCTCCAGCTTTTTCCTTCCTGGCCTTAGTTCTCTCATACCTAAGCTGAGGGTTGGCAGTAACATAAACAATCAGGCTTTGAGGGAACTTTTTGAGCATCTTAACATCAGTTTTCCACCTTACCCCGTCAAAAAATACCACCTCAGCCTGGCTGTTTTTTATCATTTGTTCCATGGCATGGGTTAGTGTTCCCAGGCCATAGGTTTGATCCATGGAGACTGCTAGCTTAGAAAGGTTTTCCCTGGTAGAGGAGATATCCCATACTTTGAGGGTCTCATTTAAGATATCAGAAGACCTGAATCTATCAATTTTTAAAGTAGGGTTAAGTTCCTTGAGGAGGTCCACAAAAGTACCTTTGCCCCCACCTTTTTCTCCCACTAAACCAACAATTAATTTTTTATTCATAATTCTTTTGAATTACACCTAAAAAAGTGCCGGGGGAGGGAGTCGAACCCTCATGGCCTTGCGACCAGTAGTTTTTGAGACTACCCTGTATACCATTCCAGCATCCCGGCCAGCCTTACAAGTATATCTTATCTGAAGCTGATTGACAATTTCCGAAAGAGGTGGTTAGATATGGACCAATTATCATCTAAAAGAAAAACTGCCCGAGGTTTAATATATGGGCAGAAAGGAAGACGAACAGGAAATACTTGATATTTTAGAAGTTGTCAGCGAGGTTCCGGATGGGAAAGTCTTAGTAGATGTTTTTAACAGGATGACAAGGGAAGATCTTATTACTGTTCATCCTGATTGGACTGACAGTCATAATAAAGGATTGGTTGCTCAAGCCTTTATTAAAGACCTGGGTATTTTTGACCCTACCCTTCTCACCCTAGCTCTTGTTACTGACCATTGGACTACTAGGTTGCGCCTTTGGTTTTCAAGTGAGGTAGACAATTTTTTATATATACCGCTGGAGGAGGTATGGAGTTTAGATCTCCAAGCAGTGCCAGGAACTTTAGTGATGGCTGTGGCGGCTATTTTTGATGATCAGGGTCAGTTAATTAACTACTCCGGCGAAGATGTGCCTTTTCATCACAATATACTAACAATAGGCAATCTCTCACGCTCTCGATTACCATCAGAGAGTCCATTAAGTAAGATCCCAAGTTATTTTGAATATCATATTAGAGAGGGGATGGGAGGAAAAGGTGTCAGATTTCCTCGACAAAGTTTGTTTATAAGAAGAGCAGGTTATGGGGTTCGCCTTGGATCTTAATTGAAATTTTGATAAAATCTTTAGTAAAGGAGTTTTTCCAACAATGTTAAATGTGAACGATCTGAGATCTGGGGCGGTTTTTAAAGAGGACAAACAGATCCTACAAGTGGTTAACTTTGAACACATCAAGATGGGTCGGGGCAGTGGGACTATAAAAGTTAAGGTGAGGAACTTAAAAACAGGTTCCATGACAGAAAAATCCTTTATCACCGGGGCCAGGGTAGAAGAAGCTGATGTAGAAAAGAGAAAAGCCCAGTATTTATATAAGGACGATGAAAGTCTTTATTTTATGGATTCTACAAGCTTTGAAACTTTGCCCTTAACTTTGGAGCTTGCAGGTGATGAAGCTAAATTTTTAAAGGAAGGTTTAGAGGTAAATTTGGTAGTAGCTGAAGATCAACCTTTAGCTTTGGAACTCTCTAATAGCCTAATCTATACCATCTCTGAGACAGGTCCGGGGGAAAAGGGTAATACTGTCTCCAATGTTTATAAGGATGCTGTTTTGGATAATGGTCTGGCAGTCAAAGTTCCCATGTTTATGAAAGTAGGGGATAAAGTGAAGATTGATACCAGAACAGGTCAGTATGTAGAAAGAGTTAAGTGACTCTCCTTGTGGATATCCTAATTGCTACTAAGAACAAATTTAAAGCTTCCGAAATGATTTGGTACCTTGAGGGTTTACCTGATGTTGTAACTCATCATATAGAGGAACTGAAGGATTTAGTAAGGGTCGAGGAAGATGGAAAAACTTTGTTGGAGAACGCTGAGAAAAAGGCTCGGGAGATTTCCTTGATAACCGATTGGTATGTTCTGGCTTCAGATCGAGGAGTCGATATTCCAGGCTTAGGGGAAAAGTGGGATGTATTGCGGAACCAAAGGATAGTCGGTGAGGGTAAAACTGATAAGGAAAAAGTGACAACTTTAATGGAGATGATGGCTGAACTTGAAGGTGAAGAAAGAAGAACTGAAGACCACTTTGCCCTAGTCTTAGCAAAAAACGGCCAAGTTATTTGGTCAGGGGAGGAGATTGTAGATAGAGGTTTTGTGGCTGAGGAGATTGGGAAGGAGGATATTCCTCTTGATACCTGGATGGGATTTGTCTGGTTTTATCCTCAATATGGTCGAAGATATACTGAGCTAAGTAAAGAGGAGATGGATGAAATTAAAAAACAGCAAGAATCCCTAAAAAAGAAGTTACAAGAAAGCATTAAGGAAATCCTGGAAATTGAGGGTTGTTTTGGCCAGATAAAAGTCCCTTTAGAAAAGGTTTAAACCGTTCCAGATATTTATTTAAGCCTAAGGTGAGAGGAATAGTATCTAATTCATCAAGGGTAAAAAAGTCCAGTTTTTGTCCCTCATCGCCAAGTTTTATTTTTTTAACTTCCTCATTCTCAAGGTAGACAATATAAAGATACTTTTCCCGATCGGAAAATTTAAAAAGAAGTTGGAAGTTTTGAGGCTCAAGATTGGCTTCTTCCTTAAGCTCCCGGAGTAAAGTTTCTTCCGGTGTTTCTCCTTCCTCTCCACCTCCTCCCAGCAAGCTCCAGCAATTAGGATAAGTAATCTCAGGCTTGTTATCCCTTAAAAGAAAAAGAAATTTGTTTTTATGGACCACTAAAGCATGGCTACTCTCTACTTTGGTGCTCATGTCAGGAACTTGATGAGCAGGAGAATGAAAAGTACTGTCAGGGCTTGAGTGATTCCCCCCAGAGGTAGTTTAGCTCTGCTGTGAAACCTGGACTGGACAGCATAAATCCAACTGAAAGGGGGAAAACTTTTCTTTAAAAACCAATGAGGAGCTTCAGCTATGTCCCAAACCTCAGATAACAAAACTGCTGCTAAAAAATACCGGATATCTATAAACCTGCCAAATAAAAGGTAAGAGAGGAGTGTTCCTCCTCCCAAATCAACTACTGCTTCCAAAAATAACTTCACCTTAGATTTTGATCTCCAGTTCAAAGCAAAGTCCCAGTGGGGAATGAGATCCATAAGAGGATGAGAGAGGGCAGAAAGTGAAAGTCCCAGGGCGGGGTCTTTGACGGAGGCAGCAATAGCTCCTCCCACCAGTGCGTGTGCTGTAGCGGTCATATTTTGCTAACTTACAGTATAGCAGCATTGGCAAGAGGCAGTCCAAACCCGCCTACCTGTAGGCAGGTTGTGGTAATATTAGAAAAAGATTATGTATCCAGTTTTATTAACCCTGGGTCCCTTGCCGATTTCCTCTTTTGGTTTGCTGCTAGTGATAGCCTTTGCCTTTGCCGTCTTTGTTTTCTGGCAGATTAGCCGGGTTTACGAGCTGGAGGAAGAAAAGCTGATTGATCTGGCAATTCTCACTTTTGTGGGAGGGCTTTTGGGGGCAAGATTGGTTTTTGTCTTGTTTCACGCAAGCTCTTTTTACGATTTATCCCAGGTGCTTTTAATCCAAAAGTATCCCGGGATGTCCTTTTGGGGAGGGCTCGCAGGGGGGCTTATCACCTTCAGGCTTTATGTTTCCCGGATTGGGTTGCATTTTTGGCAGGTAGTGGACTTTGCAGCGGTGAGCCTGGTTTTGGCTACAAGTTTGGGAGATATCGGCTGTTTCCTGGGCGGGTGTTTCTACGGCCGGGTTTCCACTTTACCTTGGGCTTTGCCCGTTGTGGGAGTGATAGGAAAAAGATTCCCCATTGCTTTGCTTGAGGCCTTAATTCTTCTTCTCTTCTACTTTTCTTTGAAAAAACAGGCCTTAAGATTTCATTTTAAAGGGAGGATTCTGGCCTCAGCTTTGATCTTTTTAGGGGGATTAAAGTTCATCACGGAATTTTTCAGGGGGGATATCAGGGAGGGGGTAAGCTTTGGCGGGCTTTTTTCCGGACACCTTTTTTCCCTGGCAGTAATGACTTTGGGAACGGGAATTTTTTATACCCGCGGTAAAAGGAGTTTTAAAGCGGATTTACAGTATCTTTTTTCTCTTTTGGTGTCTTCCAAAAGAAGGAAAGCCCTACTATTGTCTTTTCAGAAAAGTTGCTATAATTACCGGGTTGGCTTTACTTTTTGGCTCCAGGGATTCTTTAAAAGATCTACCCTCTGGCCAAAAATTTTAAGGAAGAAGCTCAATGTTAAACCTACCCCAACAAACTATCAATAAAGTAAAAAGGCTGTTACTTCGTCAGCAACAGCAAGTTACCAAGCAGATTAAGCATTTAGAGGATTCTGATCCGGTGATGATCCAGGTGGTGGCTGAGCCTTCTGAACCTGGTACAGAATCCTGGAAAGCTGATGTCCATGCCCGGGCTGTGGCAGTGAAGAATGATTTAGTAAGTCTTTCCAAGAAAATAACCACCTCTTTAATGAGTTTGCGGAACGGAACTTATGGTAAGTGTGAGAAGTGTGGGGCACAGATCGAGGTCGAAAGGTTAAAAGCTATGCCTAGCGCCGGTCTTTGTGTCACTTGTTCTAAATCCTCTTCTAAAAAAAGATAGCCCTCTTTGACAACCATCCTGCTTAGTGCTATACCTAAGTGGATGAGTGCCTCTCCAGGTTCTTACCCGGGCAAAGTTCTTCTTATTGATGATGATTCTGATACCAGGGATATTTATCGAGAGTTTTTAACTGAGGCAGGGTATGAAGTAGATCTGGCCCAAGATGGTCAGGAAGGTTTAGCTAAAATACTCCAGGGAGGTTATGATTTAATTCTTTTAGATATCATGCTGCCTAAAATTGATGGTTTGGGGATTTTAAGGAAGATTCAGACTAGGCCCCAGCCAACTCACTACAACGGGCCTATCATTGTTCTTTCCGCCTTGGATCAGGATTATATTGTAAAGGAAGCTTTGGGCTTGGGGGCCAAAGGTTATTTAGCTAAATCAGGTATGACTCCGGACCAGGCCCTTTCCAAAATCTCAGAGTTCTTAAAAGATTCTTAGCCAAAATAGTGTTTTGTAGCCAAAATAGTGTTTTGTTCCAAAATAGGGTTTTGACAACTGCCTTATTTCATGTTATACCAAGACTATGAGTAATAGGATTCTTTTGGTTGATGATGATCAGGACATTAGGAATATTTACCAAAGATTCCTTACCAAGGCAGGGTATGAAGTGGATCTGGCTTCAGACGGGCAGGAAGGACTGACTAAAATCTTACAGGGTGGTTATAATTTAATCCTTTTAGATATCATGATGCCTAAAATAGATGGGCTGTCAATTTTAAGAAAGCTTCAGACTATGCCCCAGCCAACACACTACAATGGGCCTACTATTATGCTTTCGGTCCTGGATAAAGATTATTTTGTCAATGAAGCTTTAAGTTTAGGAGCTAAAGGTTACCTGCCTAAAGCAGGCCTTACTCCCCAGATGGCCCTCTCTAAAATCTCAGAAATCTTAAAAGACTCTTCAAATCTCCACACTCAGTAGTCTACTGAAGACTAATCTCTGACCAAAGATTCCAAGAAGCCTCATCTGAAATATTCCCTCTAAAGATGTATAATATTGGTGGAATGTACAATTGGAACATAGATACTACTGAACTTAAAAAAGATTCCCGGAAATATACCAAGTGGAAATTGGAACAAATGATTAACTTTGGGCTTAATGGTGAAAAAATTAAAGAGAAAGAACTAAGGAAATATTGGCATGAGCTGGATATAGATTTAGCTCGCCGGAAAGTATTAGTGTTTTGGTTATGGCACAAACAATCTTAACTCCGAGACAACAACTTCTTTTAACACTCTTATTTCAACAAGAGGGTATAAAAAAATATTTTTATCTGTCTGGCGGTACTGCTCTTGCTGAGTATTACTTACACCACCGTTACTCTGAAGATCTTGACTTTTTTACTAGCCAAGAAGTAGATCCAATGGCCATCCGGGTGGTGCTTAAAAAAATCCAACGGCAGACTGGTTACGTAAAAATTGATTATCAACAAAGTTTTAATAGGAACTTATTTTTTTTACACTTTACTGATGGGGAGATCATAAAGACAGAATTTACTTACTACCCATTTATTAATATTGAGCAGCCAAGAGTTATTAATAACGCCAGAATTGATAGTCTAATAGACATAGCAGTTAATAAAACGTTTACTATTTATCAAAAGCCCAGGAGCAGGGATTTTATTGATTTGTATTTAATACTAAAAAAGAAAAAGTGGTTATTTGAGGAGCTACTTAGAAAAGCTAGGATTAAGTTTGATACACCAATAGACCCTCTTCAGCTGGCCCAACAGTTATTACAGGTAGATGAGCTTAAAGATTACCCAAGAATGCTTATTGATCAACCCTATTCAGATTTAGAAAAATTCTGGCTCAGTGAAGTGACAAAACTTAAAAGTAAAGCTATAAAGTAATCCTTGTTTATTTTTACCTCCAGACTAATCTCTGACCAAAGATTCCAGGTGATATTGTATTTATCAATCAGAAGGCTGGAGATAAATCTTCAAGGGTAGTATAATTCCCAAGTTTTACTGTATGTTAAAGTAGAGGTAAAAGATGCCGAGTGCTACCATTGGAGGTTTAATTAAAGATTATAGAATCAAAAAAAGGCTTTCACAACTGGAAGTCTCTTTAAAGATGGGGTGGAAGGAAACCAGCCGGTTATCGAGGATTGAACAGGGAAGAGTAGGAAAGCCTACCAGAAAAACTGTTGAGAGGCTCTTTGCTGCTTTGGGCTTAAATGGAGAGGAAAAAGCAGAGTTTTTGGATGTAGGAAATTATTTACCTACCGAGGAGGAGGTTAAAAAAGCCATCCAGGAAAATAAGCTTAGAATAGAGAACTGGCCTCACCCAGCTTACCTGATAGACTTTTCCTGGAGATTGTTGTACTCAAATGATAAAACTATAGAGATATTTAAACTCCCTCCCCAATTAAAAAAGAGCTTGCTAGATCAAAAGCCAAATCTTTTAGAATTTGCCTTTGCTCCTAAAGAAATGGTTCCGGTGGATATCTTTAAAGGTGATGATAAGAATCACTTAAAGCCTTTCTCCTTTGCCCAGACTGCTCAATTTAAGGTAGAACAAAAAGGGAGGGAAAATGAGTCATGGTATGACAGACTAATTAGAGGGCTGATGCAAAACCCGGAATTTTTAAGGTTGTGGAAGGAAGTGAAGGTTGAGGATTACCATAAAAAACTGCTGGATTATGAATACAAGGTAGTTAAATGGTTAGGAAAAGAGAAAAAGGAGTTCCATTATCACATCTTTACCTCCAGGCATATCTCTGATCCCAGATTTCAAGTAGTTTTGTATTTACCGGCCGATGGGATGAATGTAGTGGGAGGATCTTCTTGGGTGAAAGAATTTTATGATGTCTTTGCGCCAGTAAGGAAAGAGGTTAAGAATGCAGGTTATGACGAGAAAAAGATAAACACTGCCATTAAAAAGGCAGTAAAAGCTGTCCGCGCACAACATGCTAAAAGTCGTCTTTGATACTGTTGTGTTTGTCAGAAGCCTTATTAATCCCTACAGCTGGTGGGGAAAAATTATTTTTCAACATTCTGATCATTATCGACTCTTTGTTTCTCAGTTAACCCTACAGGAAGTTTTTGAGGTCTTACAACGTCCTGAAATTACCTCTCTTTTTCATAGTCTGGAAGGATTAGATAAAAGAAGAATGATTGAGATTATAACTGAAGCGGAAACAGTGGAGATTTCTGATGTTCCGGCAGTATCAAGGGACATAAAAGATGATAAATTCTTGGCAACTGCCAAAACTGCTGGTGCTCATTATCTGGTAAGTGCCGATAGGGACTTACTAGATCTGAAAGAATATGAGGGAGTAAAGGTTGTTACTGCAGAGGAATTCCTCCAAATTTTTAAAGAGTATAAAAATACCCTTTAAAAAATCTTCAGGATTTCTACTGAGATTTTACCGCTGGGGGAGGGATATTCTATTTTTTCTCCTTGGGTATGGTTTAGGATGGCTTGGGCCAGAGGTGCTGCTGGGGAAACATAAAAGGCATCTAAAGCTAATTTATTTTGACTTTTACCACTTAAAAGATCCGGAAAACCTAAGTAGATTTTATATATTTTAACTTCACTTTCCTGGGTAAGTTTGACTAAAACAATTTTCCCCAAATCAACTTTCAGGATTTTCTTAACCATTTTACTTGATTAATTGATATCACTTCTTAAAATATATGTCAAATATTTGATAATGGATATTGACAAATAGTAAAAAACGGTTGTATTATCCAGGATGTGATGAGAAAATATCGTGCAGCAATTATCGGTCTTGGTAAGCAATCGACTGAGGATCATTTGCCGGGAATTATAAATTCTCAGTTCGCTGAACTAGTAGCCGTTTGTGACATTAATACCAATCTGGTATCGAGAGTAGCTTCCCAGTATAAGGTAAAAGGATATGATTCCTGTCAAGAATTACTAAAAAAAGAACGAATAGATTTTGCTATAGTAGCAGTGCCTCATGATGCCTATGCAGATATTATTCCTACACTTGTGAAACATAAAGTCCATATACTTAAGGAAAAACCATTTGCTCGGAATTTAAGAGAAGCGATTAAGTTTGCCAAATTAATTAAAAATGCTGATCTAGAGTGTATGGTCACTCTACAAAGAAGGTTTAACCCTATCTTCAATTCTTTTTTGCAACTAAAGGACCAGATTGGAGACCTGTATTTTGTAGATTGTAGGGTAACCATGTTTCTAGAAGAACCACAATCAGGGTGGAGAGGTTTAAGTAAAACTGCTGGCGGTGGTGTTATACTTGATTTAGGTTATCATATGATTGATCTAATTATTTGGTACTTTGGCTTACCTGATTACATACATGCCCAATTTAATGTTAATAATAAAAACAAGAAATGCCATAATGTAGAGGATATGGCAGCTTTGTTGTTTTGTTATAAGAGTGGTTTCCATGGCTCGCTATTTATCTCCAGCCACTGTCCACCGAAGGAGCAAAATATCAAACTATTAGGATCGAGAGGTTTAATCCAGCTCGAGAGAGGTTCTATCTCAAGGATGAGTTGTTGTGGAGAGGTGATGGAGAAATTAACTCGCGAAAATGCTTGGCCAGCAGCCTCGACTGAACAAATTGATTATTTTTGCCGGATTTTAAATAGGGAAAGAGAGAATTATGGAGGACCAGAATACCATATGAAGCACATGGCATTTATTGAAGCTGCCTATCGTTCTCAAAAACAAGGAAGTTATATCTCCCCAAAAGATTTATTAAATCGTTATGAGTATTAGATTAGCTATTCATGGTGGAAAACCAACTGTCGTTTACAATGGGCCTCACTTAATCTGGCCCGAAATAACCCCCAAGCTAGAGCAGGCTGTAATTGGCCAATTGCATAAGGCTATATCAATCTACGACAGGTCAGGCATATATGAGGAATTTGAAGAAAAATTTTCCCATTATCACCATGTGAGATATGCCTTAGGGACTAGTTCTGGTACTGCAGCCCTGTACTCGATTTTTGTTGGAGCTGGATTAAAGGAGGGAGATGAGATTATCTGTCCCTCGTATACCTTTTTTGCAACTATCAGCCCAATCTTTTTTACTGGAGCAGTTCCTGTATTATGTGAGGTACAAGAAGATGGGAACATAGATCCGAACTCTATAGAGAAGCTTCTTACTCCAAAAACCAAGGCAATTATTGTGACACATATGTGGGGTATACCTTGTGAAATGGACAGGATAACAAAAATTGCCAAAAAACACCACCTCTTTTTGTTTGAGGATTGTTCTCATGCTCATGGTGCAACTTATAAGGGCAAATTAGTAGGTACCTTTGGAGATGCTGCTGCCTGGAGCTTGCAAGGTCAAAAGAACGTAACTGCTGGTGAGGGGGGGATTATGCTCACAAGAAACAAAGATATCTATTATAGAGCAATGTTGTTAGGTCACTTTAATAAACGATGTATGAAGGAGATAAATAAAAATAATAAACTTTATAAGTTTGCTGTTACAGGAATGGGTTTGAAATTAAGGATGCATCCTCTAGGTGCTGCAATTGCTAATGAACAGTTTGATTACCTTGATGAATGGCTGAAAACAAAAAGAAAAATTGCACAAAGATTTGACAAGGCTTTTTCCACTATGCCTGGAGTAAGGCCAGCTATTAAACCTGCGAAGTCAAACCCGGCGTGGTATGCTTATGTTTTAAGATATATACCTGAGGAATTAGGTGGGTTATCAATTGAGGGTTTTTTTAGCGCTCTTCAAGTAGAGGGATGTATAATGCTCGATCGTCCAAATTCCACTTGTCCATTAAACCATCACTACTTGTTTAAGTGCCCAGAGAAATTATTTCCAAGTTATAAAGGTAAAATTAAGTACAAAGTAGGAGATTTTCCAGTTGCCGAGAAGTTTCACAAACACTCGCTAAAACTGCCTGTCTGGCACGATGAGCGATACACTGAATTGGCTGAACAATATATAGAGGCTTTTAGGAAGGTCACCTCTTACTATGTAAGCACTAGTAAACGACTATGAAATTAGAATTATTCAGTCAAAAATTACCAGGAGCTGACTATTATAAGGGTTATTTTGCTGTCTTTGAGGGTCAGGATGGTAGCGGTAAATCAACAATTATTGCTAGTGTGGGTGAGATATTACAAAGCAAGGGATATAAGGTGAAAATTGTTCCTGAATTTTCCAGTAGTTTATTCGGTCGATATCTCCTTGATTCTGTTTCAAAAGACAAATTTCTTCGCGCTCAAACACAGCACCCAACTTTTTTAACGCAGGTGTTTGCTTTCTTCTCTGATTGGATGTTTTTAACTGAATACGAAATCATTCCTGCACTAGAAGCAGGAATGATCGTTTTGAAAGATAGGTATACTGATAGTCAGGTTGTTTGTCAGATACCGACGCTTTTAGATGAGTATAATGGGGAAATTGGTCGGTTAAAACAATGGTTTGAGGAAGTTACTGGAATTAATCCCGTGATACCTAATAGGGTGTTCTATATAGACGTTCCAGAGGAGGTTAGGATAACTAGAATTAAGAATCGAAATCGTGAGTTCAGCGAAGCTTTGGCCGATACTGTAAGTGGAAGTGATTTGAGAATATTTAGGGAGCGAGATTTCTTATACGGCGTACGGATGAGAGATAATAAAGCATTGTACACAACAATAAGAAATACTCAGTCAGTTTCAACCTCCGCAGATTTGGTTGTAGACCGTATCTTACGTGATACCCAAGATCTTACCGCGAAGGGTAAACTTCGTATGGAGGAGTCCGCTTTTGTATCAGTACAAGAAGGGACAAACTAAAGGATTAGTAAATTATGGACACCTTAGAACTAGAGCTTACATATCTCCTAAAGGCGATACCTATAGATTTGAATAGATATAAAAAGGTTGAAGTATTGGATATCTATTTACCAAAGAATAGTGTTCATCCTAAACTTCGCCTACGTAAAAAAGGTGACAAGCTAACCTTAGTGAAAAAGGAACCACTAAATGAGGGCGATGCTTCCTCGCAAATTGAGCAGACGATTATACTGGACGAAGAGGAATTTGAAATATTGCGGCGGTTGGAAGGAAAGATAATTCATAAGTACAGGTACTATTATCCTTATGGTAATTTTATAGCTGAGATTGACATATTTCTTGATGATCTGACAGGATTAGCTTTGGTTGATTTTGAGTTTAACTCAGAAGAAGAGAAAAATAAATTCAAAATGCCTAAATTTTGTTTGGTTGATGTAACACAAGAAGTTTTTATTGCGGGAGGCTGTTTAGCAGGTAAAACTTATAAGGATATTAAGGAAAGTTTAAAGCGCTTTAATTATTGCCCTCTAGATTCAAAAAGATAAAAAAATTAACGACTAGAATGTGGATTTATAAAGTTTAGTTGAGGGGAAAAAATATATGGCTGGAAGAAAAGAGCAAGAATTTAGACCTGATGCTTATTATATAACAAGAGAGATTTTTGATCAGTTAAGCGTAAAACTAAAACAATTCGAAGAGAAGATATTTGTACATTATCCAAGAGAATATGAAAATGCTGCCCATCCTGATTGGCGGGAAAATAGTCCAAAGGATGTTTTGGATCACGAATGGGGGTTGGACAGAGGAGAGCTATTTAAGTTACAGGATAGATTAAGAAGAGCGGTGGTTGTTGACGATTTAGAAGTATTGACTGGGACCGCTGGACCTGGTGTGAAGGTTACTGTTGAAGATCATGGTGGTGCCTGCCATCAATACGTTATGTTAAGTATAACGGATACAGCAAGAGGATACCTTTCTATTAACTCCCCCGTTGGCAGAGCTATTATTGGAAAGAAAATAGGAGAGAGTGTTGTTGTTGAGGTTGAGGAGCAGGGGAAGGTGAGTTTGACAATTAAGGAGATAGAACCCTTCTCGGCGAGCCCATCAGTCAAGATACCCTCTCCTTTGGAAGGTAGAGTACAGGGTAGTACTGAAAAAGAAGAAAATCTAGCTCCTGGAGTGGATGATTTAAGGTCTCCTTTATCGGTTGAAGGGAATAAAAGATCAGTTGTTACTACGGAGCAAGAACTAAGGTTTCAACAAATTGTCGAGGTTATTAAAAGAGAAAAATGGCCTATTTCGACACATACTACTAAAAGAGTTCATTTTTCTGAAAGAGGTTATGCTACGAATGAAACACTTATTTTTAATTTTCGGGGAGAGATGGTGCGCCTCGTTTTGGAGTGGGTAAAGGTGGGTGATGGAAAAGATGGCGCAGTCTTGAACTCACCCGGGATTAAGGGTTACAAATTTATCAACGGAAAGTGGCAAGAGATTAAATTAAGGTTTGATTAAAGCATCTTCGAGTTATGTAGGTGTTTCAGGATCGCGCAGTGATTTTTTCTAGGTATGCTAACAGCAACTTTAGGTGGACTTATTAAGGATTATAGAATTAAAAAGAGGCTTTCTCAGCTGAAGCTGGCCCTGGAAATTGGTTGGAAGGATACTACCAGGCTTTCTAAAATAGAGCAAGGTAGGGTTAAACCCACCAGGGAAACCCTGGATAAGATAATGAAAGCTTTGGATGTTAATGATCAAGGTAGAAATCTCATGCTCCTGGCATCAGGAATTTTACCTTCAGATGTGGAGATACAGGAAACAATAAAAAGACTTAAGGAAGAGATGGAGCTTTTTAACCTTCCTGTTATTTTAATTGATTATGCATGGAGAACTTTTTACTTTAGCGAAAAAGCAAGAAAAGTGTACAAAACAGTAGATGGGATAAATAGGTATCTGTTGAAAGAAAAACCTAGTTGGATGGAAGTCAACCTTACCAAGAGGAATGTTTTGGGGGTTAAGGTTCTGGAAGGCTATAGTCGGGATAGACTGCTTTCTGCCGGAGAACACGAGATCTCACTTTTCAAGTATGAACAGGGGAATAATGAAGAGGAGAGGTGGTTCAAGGATTTGGCACAGAGGATGAGTAAGAATGAGGAGTTTCGTCAACTTTGGGCGAGGGTGAACCCAGGCGCTTATCAATACTTACTTTATGAATATGAATACCACTCTCTAACAGGTGATTGGGGCAAAGGAGAGCAGACTTTAAATTTTCATCTCTTTTGTATTCATCCTACCTTTGATTTTAGGTTTTACCTTCAAATTTTTACTCCTGCAGATGAAAGTAGTTACAAACTTCTTCAGGAGATAAGGTAATAAAATTGAAGTATTGTAAAAATTTTGTGAGCACTTGCCTACAGAAAAATTAAATAATAAAATATACAGGTGGAAATAAAAGTTGTTACTGGTGTTGGGATAGGAAAAACTCTTCTTTCTGCTTTTGATGCAGCTTTAAAAGATTGTGGAGTCTATAATTACAACCTTATTGTCCTATCTTCCATTATCCCTCCACACTCACAAATAGAAAGAGTGGAACAATATCAAACTCCTCCCGAGGAATATGGCTATAAGCTCTATATTATTAAAGCAGAAAATAGAAGTGAAACTTTAGGGGAAGTTATTGGGGCTGGGATAGGGTGGTACCAGCTGGAAGATAATAGAGGTATGTTTGTAGAACACAACTTCACAGGCCAAGATAAAGATGAGGTAGAAAAATCCCTTATACAACTAATTAAGGATTCCCTAAAAGATCTTTGTCAGTTCAGAGGCTTTGATTTTGATGAAAGTAAGGTAAATACAGCTATTTCTGTTACTGCAGTAGGTAATACTTCTACTTGCGTTTTAGCCCTATCTATCTATCAATCACAAGGTTGGGAGTAACATCAACCCCCCTTTATTTGAAATCCTATAGTTTTTATAGTATAATTTGAGTAATGCCTGATTTGTCTGCAGGAACTCGTTCCGTCTCTAACTCAAACACAACCCAGGCAATAAAGATATGACAGAAGAAATAATTACTGGTTTGACAGAAAAAGGTGTTTTGCAACCATGGTTGCCTTTAGCTAGGGAAGCTTCCCATCTAACTCCAGATCAACAAGCAAGAGCTAACGTGGCTTTTTATACCAGACTGCTAGGAACTTTTAGTGAGGCTTGTAAAAGTTATCAGCAGAGGAGATCTCAAGAGAGAAGAGCCTTGGCTCGTTATTGTCCAGACGGAAGATATGAAGGAAGAGTTTTGGACTATTACGAAGATGGATGTAATATCAGAAGTCTTGATGTTCTGGAAGAAATGTATCAGGCTCAAGAGAGCGGTAGTCGTCTCTCCATTGCTGAAATAGAAAAAAGATGGGGGACTGAAGGTAGAGTTTATCAAGATATTCTAAGTGAGGCCCTACCATCTATAGAACAAAGTAAGGGTGATGTTTTAGCAGAAGTACAAAAATGGAGTCCTCGTAAAACTTTTAAGGTGGCTCTAGATGCAGCTTCTTTGTTTCCTTCGCTTTCCGAGGAGCAACGTCTCCGAATATTGGTACTTGCTGGATATCCCCCAGAAGAGATTTCTAAGGTTGCTCTTCGCTTGGGATTATCAACAGCGTTATCTTTGTCCTTAGGCCAGGCATATGAAGTAATTGGTATAGGTTCAGCAGCTTTGGGTGGGGCTTTGCGCTTTAATCAATCTTTAGGAGTAGTTCTTGCTTCTTATGCTTTATATTATGGGGCGATGTTAGCTAATGCAGAGGTTAATTTAAGATTACTTAAAAATAAGGAGATAGGGACAAGTCCCAATATTACTGCTACAGCGGCTTATTATCTATTAGACAGGCTCTTACCAAAACAAGAAAAAATGGGAAATCGTAATAGTATTCGTGATTGGAGTGCTCGTGCGGCTTCTCTAGTTATGGAGCCAATAAAGGAATTGGGTTGGGCTGGTACAGTCTTTATACCAGAAGTGGGAATGTCAATGATCACAGCTGCAAATTTTGCAGGTTTTGGATTAAATACACTACAGGCAATTTATGCCAGAGACTTAGTTAAACCAGAGAATCAGGCTCGGATACAACATTTTTTAGGTGAGACTGGGCAAGTTATCAGACATCCAGTGGATAAAACAAAACAACTTCTGAATCGTTTTAGGCGTTCTTCGGAGAAATAGTGTATTTCTTAAGGAAAAATTTTGGACAGTAAGAAA
>JAUSJM010000020.1 GCA_030647265.1 bacterium | reverse complement strand
TCTCATCAATAAAAAGAATGGGGGATTTTTCTTTTTTCTGGCCCCTTATCTCTTCTATTAATTTTTTAATCTCCACAATTCCAGTTGAGACAGCTGAGAACTCATAAAATTCTGATTCTAACTCTAAAGCTATAACCCTGGCTAAAGTAGTTTTACCAACACCGGGAGGTCCCCAAAAGATTAAGGAAAAGGGTTGTTTATTTTGGATAACCTTCTGTAAGATCTTACCTTCACCAGCAAGGTGTTGCTGCCCTACAACCTGGGCCAGCTTTTGTGGTCTCATCCTGTCAGCTAAAGGGATCATAGGAAGATCTTACCCGAAAAGAAAGCGAAGGTCAATCAGCTAAAAAAGTCTACTTACAGAGAGTGAGGTCACTTCCTACCTCATAAAGGTTAGCATTGTCCCCTTTGTCATTTGCAGCTTTGCTCTGCTGTTGTTGTGATTCTAAGGTAGTATTCAATTCCCAATTCACTCCGTCAGAGCAGTACCGGTAATAATTTTCTCCTGAATTGGTAGGATCGACTGGAACTGTGGTTAAAGTTCTATTCCTGACTTTGGAGAAGTCTACCCTTACCCAACCTTCGCCATCAAGGGATGAATTCCCTTCACAAGGTGGTTGTTGTCCCCCACAGAAGAAGTTTTGATCATCAGGTGAAGCTTCAAGTCTAGCCGATTGAAGAGCAAGCTGTATATTTGCCAAATCTGACAACCTAGCTGCATCTCGACCTCTTTTAGTTAACTCCACCGGATTTATCACCAAAACCACTACCGCCGCCAAGATAGCGATAATGGGAATCGCTAAAAACAAGCCTATTACAATCAACGTTCCTGCTGAATTTTTACCATTATTGGGAATCTTTGTCACTACATATGTTTTAGCAAGTTTATCATGCCAGGTTTGCCTGTTCTTATCCCAAATAGCCCAAAAATATCCCAAGCTAAAAACCAGGGTAGAAATAAACTTACCAACAGTCTCCCTGATTAAAGCCTGCCAAAAGGTGATCGGTTGATAATTTTCATTAACTACCTGAACTTTTAAAAGCTTTTTACCAATCGTTGCCCCAGATTTCCATACAAAAAAAACGTTATAAGCAAAAAATAAAATTGTCGAGAAATTATTATTTTCTATTTTACCGGGGAAAAGAAGTAAAGATAGTACCGCTGCTGCGGGAATAACAATTAGCACATCAACTATAGAGGCTAACCAACGGCGAATCACCGTAGCTTTGTACCAACCATTAACTGAGCTACTTGATTGAGAAGAAGATATTTCTGCTTTTGTCGGATTTTCCATCACTGAAATTATAATAGGATTTCTTCGAAATAATTACAAGATAGACTTAAGTTTTTCTCACCTTGGGACCTTGAGATGTATCTTCTACTTCATATCCTAACTTTTTAATCTGATCTCTTAGCTCATCAGACTTTTTAAAGTCTTTCCTGCTTCTGGCCTTTTCCCTTTCCTCAACCAATTTTTGTACTTTTTCTGGAACTTCTAAAGGCTTACCCAAATATTCATCCAATTTTAATCCCAAAATTTTATCAAATTTTAATAAACTTTCAGCCTTGGCAGAGGTTGGGTAATCAGACCTAACCAGCTCCCACATTACAGCTAAAGCCTGAGGGACATTTAAATCATTATCGACCGCCTCCATAAATCTTTGCTCATATTCAGCACAGCCAATTTTCGGCTGATCCCAACTCCTCACCTCTTCCCTTAAATTATTCAAAGCATTAGAGGCTGCTTCTAAAGATTCCCAGGTGAAATTTAATTTATCCCTATAATGAGCAGTCAAAACTAAATATCTTAACGCCATCGGATCAAAGCCCTCTTGTTCAATATCCCTCAAGGTAAAAAAATTCCCTAGAGACTTGGCCATCTTTTGACCATTAACCAAAAGGTGTTCACCCTCTACAAAAAACTTCACAAACTTTTTACCTGTTTTGCCTTCAGACTGGGCTATTTCATTCTCGTGATGAGGGAAAATTAAATCTACAGCACCCCCATGGAGATCAAAAGTCTCCCCTAAATATTCCTGGCTCATGACAGAACATTCAATATGCCATCCGGGTCTTCCTTTCCCCCAAGGAGAGTTGTAACCCACCTCATCTGGACCAACAGATTTCCAAAGAGCAAAATCTTGAGCATTTTCCTTCTCATACTCATCCACAGCTACCCTGGCTCCAACCTTAATCTCTCTTTTATCAAGTTGAGAAAGTTTTCCATACTCCGGAAACTTAGAGATATCAAAATAGACCGATCCATCCTTTTCCATATAAGCCAAGCCATTCTTTATTAAAGCTTCAATATACTTAATCATCTGTCCAATGTGTTCTGTAGCTTTAGGGTAAACATCAGCGGGTTTAATATTTAACTTATTGAGGTCCTCCCAGAAAGCCTCAGTAAAAGGTTCTGTGATCTCTTTTATCTCCACCCCTTTTTCTTTAGCTTTTTTAATAATCTTGTCTTCGATATCGGTGATGTTCATCACCCTTTTAACCTGGAATCCATCAGCTTCCAAAGTTCTCTGTAAAAGATCTTCAAACAGGTAAGTTCTAAGATTACCAATATGGGCAAAATCATAAACTGTAGGGCCACAAGTATACATACCAACTTTCGGTGGATTAAGCGGTTTAAAATCCTCAACTTTTCTGGTTAAAGTATTAAAAAGCCTGAACACAGCTAAATTAAGTATAGGCTATGGACGAATATTTTTCTAGCTAGGGGAGTAAAATTTTAGAACAGTTCAGGGAGTTGAACTGAAAGTATACTTACTATATCATTCCTCGGACTATATACGGACCTTACTAGCTCACTCGTCTTTCCGGCAAGCAAACTTGCATGACCTTGTAATTCAGTTCTTCTCTCACATTGCTCGATTGATCCAGGTAGAGGAAATTGAGAGCCTTTTTCGGTCACCCCAATCCTCATTTTTGCTTCTCCACAAGCATAGGAGCGAACACAAGTTAAACCAACTGCTTTACAATATAAACAAGGGTCTAGATAACTTTAGAACGGATTTTTCCTAAAGTTTCTCAATAACTCCTGATACATATTAACACTATTCACCCTGCTGTTCCAACGGTATTCAGATTCTTTTAAATGGAGGATGAATTTGGTTTTATGAAT
>JAUSJM010000017.1 GCA_030647265.1 bacterium | reverse complement strand
CCAAAGAGACAGTAAAAGAGGAAGAATTTGACTTGGCAACCTCCTTTACCCCAGCCCCTTCCCATATCGGCTTAAATCCCCGCTATACCCTGCAAAGTTTTATGGTAGGGCTTTCCAACAACCTGGCTTATGCTGCTGCCCAAGCGGTTATCCAAAACCCCGGCTTAAGTTATAACCCCTTATTTGTCTACGGAGGCACTGGGGTAGGCAAAACTCATCTGATGCATGCTATCGGTAACGAGCTTCTCAGCAAAAACCCCCGCCTTAAGATTATTTACTGCTCCTCGGAGCGTTTCATGAACGATCTTATTCAAAGCATTCAAACCAAAAGAACGGGGGATTTCCGCGCCCGCTACCGGGCCTGTGACCTACTTCTCATTGACGACATCCAATTTATCTCCGGAAGGGATTCCACCCAGGAAGAGTTTTTCCACACCTTTAACGAGTTGCAAACCAAAAACTCCCAGATTGTTTTAACCTCGGACCGACCTCCCAACGAGATTCAAAAACTGGAAGGAAGGCTGGCTTCCCGTTTCCAGGGAGGGTTAATGGTGGATATCCAACTGCCTGATTTTGACACCCGGGTAGCCATCTTAAAAGCTAAGTGCTCTGAGCGGGGAGATAGTGTTTCGGAAAGCATTTTAACTATTATTGCCGAAAACATGCCCACCAACGCCCGGGAATTAGAAGGGAAATTGGTGCAAATCGTCCAAGGAGCCAAACTTACCGGCCAGATTTTGACCGAGGATTCAGTAAAAAAGGTTTTAGGCCAGCCCACCCAACCTACCGGGGGACAAAAACCTGATTATAAAAAAGTTATTTCCGCAGTCATCCAGTACTTTAGTATTAAGATGTCGGAGATTACCGGTCCCCGCAGGAAAAAGGGACTGGTCTTGCCCCGGCAGCTGGCGATGTATCTTCTCTACGAAGAGTGTAAGCTGCCTTATGAAAAGATCGGAGATTTACTGGGGGGACGGGATCATACTACTATCATGCACGGAGTAGAGAAAATGCGGGAAGCGGTTACCCGGGACCGGGAGATTCAAAGGATGCTTATTGAGATCAAACAAAGCCTGGTGGGCTAAGTTTTCACTTATCCACAAAGCAGATAAAGTTATCCCCAAAGATATCCACTATTATGGTATACTTTTTACACACGAAAGGTTGACGAAAGTTTGTGGGCAGATAGTTTTTGGTTCATGGTTAATAGTGGCTAAAATAAGTAGTTTTTTCTTATCCACCAACTATTTACCCTAAACTCAGAACCACTATCCACATATCAACAGCGCCTATTAAATACTACGACTGTATAAATAAATAAGAAAGAAACTAAAAGATTGTGGAAAAGTAGATGGATCAAAATTTAATTGTTATATCTGTTGGAATTTTACTGCTTATTATCTCCTATCTTTTGGGCCGCCTTCACTCCAAAAAACCCCAGGACCTTCCAACTGATATTATTGATCTTTACCGTCAGGTTCAGGATTTACCGATCAGAGTTTTACAGACTATTCAAGGCTCTATTAACCCCCAAAAAGGCAAGATGGCCGAGCTTTTGACCTATGCTGAGCTTCGTTATGACTATGACCGGATTATACCTTTAGGTTGGCCTATTGATTTTATCGGTGTTAAAAATAACGAGAGGATAGATTTTATCGAGGTTAAATCAGGTAAACTTGCCGTCTTGACAGAAGAGGAAAAACACATTAAAAACCTTATAGCGGGCGGGAGGGTTCATTTTCGTCTTATTAGAGTTACGGAAGATGAAGTTCACCGCTTAGCTTCTGCTCAAAGGAGGGAAGAGTGAAATTTTCTATTTTACAGCAGGATTTATGGCCGGCATTGCAGGCAGTGGCCCGCTCCTGCGGGGTTCGTTCCCAACTTCCGGTACTGGGAAATATCCTACTGCAGGCAGAAGGAGGGAGATTAAAACTCTCCGCCACCAACTTAGAAATTGGGGTGGTCAAATCCCTGGCTGTAGAAATTGAAGAGGAGGGGGAGGTCACCGTTCCCTCAAAAACCCTGGTAGAGATGGTGGGGAATTTACCGGCCCAAACATTGGTTTTTGAAGCCAGCTCCGATCAGCTGAAGATCTCTACACCCGCTTTTACCTCTCAAATTAACGGCATTCCTGCTACAGAGTTTCCCACCATTCCCCTGGCAGGGAAAGAGGTAATCAGTATTGATCCGCAGATACTTCTTAAGGCTTTACCCCAGGTCACCTTTGCCGCTGCGGTGGACGAAGGGCGCCCTGTTTTAACAGGTATTCTTTTGGAGATTAAAGAGAAAAAGTTGCAGCTGGTGGCAACAGATGGCTACCGTCTAGCCCATAAGATGGTTAACTCTCAACAGGAGGGAGGATTTAGGGTGCTTATCCCTAGGCGGACCCTGGAAGAGGTCATGCGGCTTATTTCTGAGGGGGAAACAGATCGGGTGCAGATCGCGGTATCGGAGGACAAGAACCAGATTATTTTTAAGTTCGGATCAACCCAGCTCTCTTCCCGCCTCATCGAAGGACAGTTTCCGGCTTGGGAAAAGATTATTCCCACCCAAATTAAGGCCCGCGTGGTTTTAGAAAGAGGAGAGGTTTTAAAGGCGGTCAAGCTGGCCTCCGTCTTTGCCAAAAGTGAAGCCAACGTCGTGAAGCTGCAAAATCTGCCCTCTAAACTGATTTTAACCTCTGAGGCCAAAGAGTTAGGCAGCCAAAAAAATGAGGTGGAGGTTCAATCAGAAGGGGAAGAGTTACAAATTGCTTTTAACAGCAAATTTTTGCAGGATGCCTTATCTGCTTTTAACTCTTCCCAGGCTATTTTGGAACTTTCCGGGAATCTTTCTGCAGCGGTCTTAAAACCGTTGGGGGAAGAGGGCTTGCAATACATTATCATGCCTGTTAACTTAAGCTAAACTCCCTTGTAGGAAATAGTTTTAAGGTGAAAAACCGCTTCATGTCCCAGAGTTTTTCCTCCGGCAAACTTGGCTTCAGAAGAGATAAAGAGGGTATATCCCTGGCCAAAGAGTAAAGGCTTTAGGGGGGTAATGGTGACAGTTTTTTTATCATTACTGAGTTCTAACTTTAAATCTGCTTTAGGCTCAATGGTAATTTTCAATTCCGGTTCATTAACAGCCGGTTGGTTAAAGGTGATTTCTAAGCTTTGAGAGGGCATAATAGTGGCATCATTTAAAGGAGAGGGGTTGGTAGAAACAATTTGAGGTTCCCCCTGGGTCTTAGTTTCTTCCTGGGTCTGCTGTTTTTGTTCCAGTTTTTGGGGTACAGGGTCTGATTTACTGTACAAGCCTCTTTGAAAAATAAGGATCAGGATAGCCCCAACTATTCCAACCAGAATCATAATTTTTTGTTTTAAAGTTAAATTAGACATATGTTTTATGAGTTTTACTGGCTCGGTAACGGTTGTAATTCAAAATGCACTCGATTTATTTTGTTTGCCTCAATTTTAAAATTTATTGAGTTATAAATATAACCCTGTTTGTGGGCCGTTAGATTATGCTCGCCGGCGGGGATTTGAGACACCTTAAAGGGTGTGGTTTTTATAGGAACAGGGGAAATTGGTGCACTTCCTGTACCATTAGTTTCGTTTTCAGGGACATCAATAATCACCCTTGCTCCTTCTGGATTGGAGGTTATAAGAAGTAAACCTGTTTCAGAATTCTGACCAGTGGAAAAAGATATTTGAGGTGGAGCTTCTGGGTATCTTTTTTCTTCAGGGGTGAGTTGGGAATAGTATTGACTTTGAGAAACTGATTGAGGAGAGGGAGAAGGAACGATTTTTTGCTTTATCGTTTTTGGAGATGAGAATAAAAAAAGCGAGGAAACGACAATTAAAGCCAGAAAGAAAACTATTATCATAATAATAGTGGTGCGATTCCTTAAGGAAGTCAAAATATTTGTCATATTTTTATTATACTTTACTACTTTAGGTTTGTTCGTATATCTCTTACGAGGCCCGCTCCGGGATCAGTTTTGGTTTGGGGGTTGAGTTGATAGTGACCAAAGACTCCTACTAGATTTGGAAGAGCAGTGTTTGAAGGAGTTTTCCAGGTATATTCAAGATTACCTAAGGTGATATTATATTGCTGCATAAGAGACCTCACCAAGCTTAAAGTAGCTTGATACTGGACAGAAGGCATTGCGCTTTTTCCGGAATAATCGCCGTTGTTTACAATCTCGATAGAGATATGGTCAACATAACCCGCAACTGCCCACGCAACCTCGGTTTTATCCCTGTATAAATCTACTAATTGTAGAGTTGAACCGTCTTTATCAATAATAAAATGTGATCCTACGCCTGCTAAGCCCGAGGCTGAAGGAGATCCGTTTGCAAAATAATTATATGTATCGACAGCGTTTACTGGTGACCATGTGGTATGGAGAACGATCTTTGTGGGGGTGGTGCAAAATCCAGGGCGTCCGCAACTACCTGTGAGTGTTTGTTCGCAAATTGGCTTTTGTTTTGGTAGTGGTAATAGCATCATAGTGGCATTAAAAGATGCCAGATCCCCTTTACATACCTGGGTAGTTACAGGAGGAGGGGAAATAGATGGAGAAGGAGTGATACCGGTTGATTGCTGGCATTGGCTATAGCTTTGCCAGAGATCATTACAATAACTGTAAGTACCTCCTCCTTGGGTGTAGGTACACGTAGTAAAATAGGCTTTAACTATATTATCTATATTGGTTTGAGTGTAGGGGGGAGTGCCCCCGGCATCAGCCCGAACTTTAAAAGCTGCAGCAATCAGCGAATCTCTGATACTGTAGATTCTTAGCACGTTGTTTGGGGCCATACTACTCTGGGGATCGATGTTTGTAGTCACTATGGTTTTTCCAAAAAGAGACTGCATCTCTGGTTGATTAGTATTAAATACGTTCTGGAAGGTGGGCGGATAGAACTGCATGACACCATAGACTAAGCCATTAGTGTGGGCATCATAATCATTTTTAATATAATCAGGATTATTAGAGTAAAAACAGTCCGGGCACTCAATTCTTAGGATGCCTGCCAAAACTGCAGGTGGTACCCCAACTTTAGAAGCTACCTCCTCGATGAGGGCTGGCCACTCAGCAATTCTAAAATTTAGTCCCGAAACAGAATCTCCGCTGCGGTAAAAAGTACAGGAAGCAATTTGCCCACCACTTCCGGGTGGAGGTGGGGAGATGGAGGGAGGAGGAGAGCCCAGTTCTGCTGCTTCGGTGGTGGCAAAGGGGCCCACTAAAGAAGAGCTTTTTAGAAGATCTATGTCTCCCGGCCCCAGAAGGATCAGGAAGAAGGCAACCACTATAGAGGTGGTAATCATCACATTACGGAGAAATAGCTTTTTAGCCTTCTTTAAGATTTGAGGTGCCATAGTGGCAGCCAGAACAGCTAATCCGACTGGATTAGAAGCTAGTGCTGCCCGCCCCGCTAACTTTAAAGCTACTCCTCCCACTCCTCTGGCTACTCCCATCCCTACTCCGGTAGAAATAGCTCCACCACCTAAAGCTCCCACAGCTGCTCCTGCGGCAGTTCTTGTCAGTCCAAAGCCGGCAATTCCTCCAATTGTGGAAGAGATGAGAGCCGGGGCATATCTGATGATGACTTTTCTGGCTGCTATTTGTCCCCAGGATAAAGCTCCCTGTATGGGAGAGGAGGAGAAAAATTTCCGGGCATTTTGAGTAAAAAAGGAACGGGAAGGGATGATATTTCTGACTTTGTTAAGTAAACCAGGACCTTTTTCTAAACTTGGGATGGAAGTTGTCTTACCTTGTTCTGAGGGAGGATTTTGCCAAAGAACTTCCCGGAAATTATTTAAATCAGCTGCTGCTACTGGTTTACCACCTAAGGTGTTATCAATTAAAGGTTGAGGAGCAGGAACTGTTTGAATAGTGGATGACTCTCTTTCTAGCACTGAGACAGCCTGAGGATGAGGCCTTAGATTTTCTGGTAGCTTTACCTCATTGGTAGAAGGTGGTGATACTGGGGGTTGATGTTGCGGTGTAAGTTGGATAGGAGGAGTGGTGGGAGGAAGGGGATGAGATAAAGATGGCTCTGTTTGATTTTCAGGGGCAGATCCCATTTCTGTTGTTTTGGTTTTCTCCGCTTCTTTAATCTCCTCAGTCTTTTCAACCTCCTTTATCTCTTCTTTTTTAACTTCTTCCTTGGGAGCTGTTGCATTGGGAGCAGCAGATTCTGGAGGGGCTTTTGCTTCCTCTATCGGGGTAACAACGAGTGCAGGAGTAACGGTTTGAGGTATTGGAATAGTAGAGGGAGGAGAAGGTTCTTTAGTAAGCAGTTCCAGGTCTTTACCGGGGATGTTTTTAAAAAGATCCTGGATCTGTTCTCCACTGATAGTACTTCCATATTTAGAATAAACCTCATAAAATTTGGATCCGGAGTTAGCAGCTAAAGTTGTTGCTGCTGTCTTGACGTATTTCCAAAAAGGTTCGCCGAAAAGAAGCTTGCGGGGATTTTGGAGGAGTTTATCCATTCTCTGGGTAAAATGCTCATCCCTACCGTAACGGTTATGGTAATCTTTAACTAGCTGGGAAGAGATTCTTTGTAGTCTTTGTGTCCGGGTGTCCATGGCAGGTAAATCTTTCCTTTAGCATAGAATAGAAAAGGTGGATTGACAACTAAGCTTCTTTTTGGGCTAAGACTTCTTTGGGGCTGGTGGTAATGAGTTTATGTTCTTCTTCCGAGGCCACCACCCTCATGGCCACATGGGTGTTACCGGCAAAAAAAAGCCCTCTGCCTACCCCGGCAGTTAAAAGCAGTCTTTTTTCTCCTTGGGATAAATTAAACACCTGGCCCAGTTTTTCAATAGAGGCAGGGGCCTGTTTTAGTAGCACCTGCATCGAGGAGTTGGAGATAATCATCTTTCCCTGGTCTTTCATTAAAAAATCCTCCACATCCTGATTAACGGTTGTTACACCTAAATAATATTTTCGGGCCCGTTTCACCATTTCTACTAAAAAGGCTGCCGAATCCGGATATTTCATCATATACCAGGCTTCATCGACCACCAGGATCCTTTTTTTTAAGTCGCGGCGGATCTTGGTCCACACAAAGTCTAAGATAAGATACATCGCCAGGGGTCGAAGCTGCTCCGGCAGGTCCCGCACTGAAAAAACCGTCAGCGGGTTTTGAATTCTCACATTAGAGGGAGCAGAAAAAATCCCGGCCAGTGATCCTTTAATAAACCTTTCCAGTCGCATTGCCAAGCTGCCACTCAAAGGATCTTCCATGCCCAAAAGTACTTTATAAAGATCTTCCATTAAGGGCACGGCGTTAGGGGGAATATAAGTTTGGTTTTTAGCAGTGGTGGTAATACCTTTTAATCGGTAGGTGGTATTTAAAGCCCGGTCAATGATCGCCATCTCATTGGGATTTAACTCTCCTAAAACCAGCTTTAAAAATCCCGTCAGAGCAAGAATTTTCCGTCCCAGCTCGTCTTCTCCTTCAATACTCACTTCCGGCAGGTCAAAAGGGTTAATCTTGACCGGGGAGGAGGTGGAAAAGTTAATGTAATCACCTCCGGCAGCCCGGGCCAGTTCCATATATTCCCTTTCCGGATCGATAATAATAACCTCCGTTCCCAGCATCAAAGATCTTAGGGCCTCCAATTTTACGAAATAGCTTTTACCTGCACCAGATGTGGCGAAAACGGTCGAGTTGAAGTTTTCTTGAGTAAACCGGTCAAAGATAATGAGTGAGTCATTATGTTCGTTGATACCATAGATGATGCCTTCCGGGGCAGTCAGCTCGGAGGAGGTAAAGGGGAAGGTGGTGGCAAGTGAGGTAGTATCCATATTGTGAGGAAGATATAAAGCATCTTGTCCTAAAGGCAGGGTCGAGTTAAAACCCTGCATCATTTGTAAGGTCATGGGGCGGGCAGTGATGGAGATACTTCCTAAAGTGGATTCGATTAAAGCGGAGTTATTTTCCAACTCCTCCCGGGTTCGGGAAGAGGCGGTGACATAAAGGCTCAGTTCAAAAAACCTCTCCGCTCCTTTAACCAGCTGCTCCTGAAGCTGGCGGGCATCTTCTAAGGCTACCGAGACTGCCGGATCAACGACATGTCCCCGCTCCAAGTCCGTCTCAATAGTGGCCTCCATCTCGGCAATCTTTCTTTTGAGGTTATCCAAAATCCCGGCAGATTTAGTGGGGTAGATAAACATGGCTACCGTCAGCGAATGTTCAAAGGAGATTAAAGGTTCCAGCCAGTTAGGTTCTACAAAACGGGGGTAGCCGGAAACAAAAAAACTTCGCAAAAAGATTGATTCCGGTTTTCCCGTCTCGGAAGCTTTATCTAAACGAAGGTGCGAAAAATCAATCTCCAGATTAAGTGGAGCAATGACGTCAGCCAAATTTAACTGGAGGGTGTTTTTAGGGTCCGCCATCATCGGAAAGTTCCTCTACTACAAAAGGCGGGGCCAGGTTGGTAACCTGGGGGTAACCGGAAGCTGGGGGTTGGTAGCGGGTTAAATTAGGCAGGGGAGGTCTAGGGGAAGCAGGTCGGTCTATAGAAAGAGGACGGACTATGGGAGGGTTAAAGGGAGAAGTGGGAGCCGGGAGAGGCGCTTTTTGGACCAGGGGAAGATCCTTCTTTTCGGATGCAGATTCAGCAGTAAACTCCTGGGAAGCCTCAGGATTATAAATATCAAAGTAGAGTTTTATAAGCTCTGTACTGTTAAGCTGCCGGGATTTAAGCCCTAAACGCCCCAGTTGCCTGATGACATGATCCCGCCGGGGGATGAGGATGGTAAGAGCTTTTTTGATGCGGTCCTGGGAACTTTTGTGAAAGACTCCCAGCTCTACCGAGGTGACATTTAAACAGATATAAAACTGCTTATCTAAGACGTTGTTTTCCCTGATGATGGTTCCTACAAACTGGCGGTAATGTTGGGTTAAGTTTCTCATCAGAAGGTTACTCTGGCGGTGGGCTGCTTCATCCAGGAGGTGGAGGTAGGAAGAAACGTCCAGACGCTTGGAGCGGATCACGATCTGGATAGGAAAAGATAAAGAGTTGAGCATGCCGGCGAAGGATTCAATGATGGAGATCTGTTCCGTTTCAAAAAGCAGGGAAAAGTTGACGGCCGAGGTGGTAATTACCAAACTGATGCTGCCGTCTTTTAAGAGGACTAAATCACTGAGGATATTTTCCATGGGAACAAACTGCTGGCTGCCGGTCATGCCACAGCTCCTTTCTTGGCCCGGATCATCACCGGAAGTAAGGCTTCACCGTTTAAGGTAAGTTGTAGGGTATCAAACTCTAAACCTTCCTTTTCCAAAGTGATGGTATAAGTACCGGAAGGCAGTGGAGTGGCCCCGGCAAATTGCCCCAATTTGTTGGTTTTTAAAGCTCTGACCGGTAAACCTTCTCTATTGTGAATGATGACAATCACCCCTTCCAGGTAAGCCCCTTCCGCGCTGGTAACAACTCCGTTCATAACGTTGGGAGAAGAGGTTAAAGCCAGTTGGGTATTAGTGGCCTTAGGGGGTTGGATCACCACTACCTGTGCTTTGTGGGCGGAAGGGGTAAGAGTGGGGGAAAGAGTCTGTCTCTCTATCTGGGTATTTTGTTGATATAAATTTTGGGTCTGCTGGATTAAAGTTTGCAAATTACCCACCATCTGTTGAAATTGGGGAGCACTGGCAGGAGCAGGGGATGTGGTGGGAACAATGTGTCCGGAAACTTCAGCCCGGGCTGTTTCCAACTGGCTTTTTAAAAGACTGATCTGCTTTTCTGTTTCCACGATCTTGATTTGTAAGGCTTGAGATTGTTTGGCCATGGTAATTAATTTGTTTAGTTCTTCGGGAGAGGGAAGGGGATGAGCAGGAGCAGGTCTTACTAAATCAAGTTTTATGGGAGGGGTAAAGGGTTGAGGAGGGGGAATTTTGAGAACAGGAATAGCTGCCGGTATTATTGATGATTGGGGTATTAAGGAAGAAAGATAACTTTGCAGGCGGTTTTTAAAAAAGGGATCCAAAGGATTAACCCTTCCTTTTTGGCCAGGGTTTTGCCAGACTCCCTGGGTGGGGGAATAAACTGCTTTAAAGAAAGCTCCTACCCAGTGATCAAGGGGCCGATCCAAAATAGGCAGGAAGGCAAAAGAGGCTCCTAAAACAGCGAAGAGGGCAATTAAGGGGGCAGCTATATAGGGATTTAAGGGAAAGATTAAGACATAGGAAAGATAAGCTAAAGCTGCCCCTCCCCCTAAATAACCAAATTGCTTTAGGGTCATATCTCCCACTAAATGGAATTCAAAAGTGGTAACGTTTTGGGGAATGGGGTGTTCCATCACTATGAACAATACTGCGTGAAAAAAGGACCGTCTAGGGCCTCAAAGTGGATCATTTATCAACCTTACTCTACCCAAAGAGATGCTTTTGACTCACCCAACATCTAGTGGCTTCTCTTTAGAAAAAGGTTTTGCTATATTAAAACCGTGGTACACCATCTCGCTGTAGCCTAAGCGAAGGCGGAAAGGTGTAAAAAGGGAATTCCGTGTAAATCGGAAGTCCCGATGAATTTTGTTCATCGTGGATCCCGGTAGCGAAGCTATCGGGGCTGTGCCGCAACTGTATTTCAGTCGTCAGATTTTTGTCTGACAGCTGATTAGCCAGGAGACCGACCACACCCGCCTTAGGCGGGAGATCCCGTTGCAGGAAAATGAAAGAGTCTCTTGGTTTATTTAATCCGTTTTTAACTCTGCCCTCTACCGAGCTTCGAATACCGGTTTTTTCTCCTCTAACCTTTTTCTTTACCCATCCATTAACCTCGATGCTGGAAAAGTTTAATCCCAGTTGTCCCAAATGTGGGATAAAAATGTACCATGGGTTGGGTGGAGTATGGTCTTGTTATTGTAGCCAAAAGGAAAAATTGGGAAGCTTTTTAAGCGTGGGTTTGACACCTTTAGCTGTTTAAAGTTACACTGGTTACAGCAGTAAGCCTCCCAAAGTGGTATAATTATAGGGTATTAAAGGAGGTTTATGGCAGAAAGATTTATGAGTGAAGGAGGAATAAGCCCTGATTTACGTTTTACTCCTCCCGTGGAGAGAGGAGCTGGTAGCTCGGGACAATCTTTACTTACTGCGGAAGGATTAGCAACAAGCTTCCGTGATGGAAGTGCTAAAACTATTTCCGTTGCTGAACAAGCTCAAGTAGTTGTTGAAAACGGTGTTAGATATATTGTTGACCCTCGAACAGGTAAAAAATATCCCTCAATGGGAGGAGCCGCAATTCCTTTTGTGTTTGCTCCTCCTATCGGCCCTCCTGTTCCTATTGAAACGGTCAATATTATTATTGATGCTCAAACGGTTCCAACTCCTGTTCCAGAACACCCTGATTTGAAGATAGATTGGATGAGAACTTTACTGCAGGAAATTGAGATTGGGGAATTGGACTTTGAAAAGGATCCAGTCATTGCTCGAAGGGTTAACGAGATGTACCAAACTATTATCTCTTTAACGAAACCAAACTATGTAAATCCTCATATAGGAACTCCTAATGAACACATAGGTGAGAGGTTACATAAAGAGTTTTTTGAGAGATTATCTTTTCAAAAAATAGTAGGAGCCTTTGGTACCGTAGAAGATGCTAAAGGCTTAAAAGATGTAGTCAAAAATATCAGTGGGGAACAGCTTAATTTGTTCTTTAGAACCCCTGAGTTTGTCTATGCTTTAAATTACTTTGAAATGCATGGAGAAGAGTTTGCAAATACTCTTGGTGGAGCTACCCCCAGCCAAGCTCAAGAGAACTTCCGTGCGGCAGCAAAAGCGGCTTTGCTAGCAAATATAGCAGCTGGTGGCACGATAATAGGAGGAGCTCCTGTCACCTTAAGAGCTGATGATCTTGACTGGTGTATTAATAGGGCAGAAAAGTTGTGGCGTTTATGGGGAAGAAGAGCTACTCAAACCACAGCTCCGCTCAATATTACTACAGGGGAATATGTCTTTGAGGACACAACTATTAAAAAAGGTGACGATGTTTATAAGAAGGTCCTTCGCATGAAAGAGTGGGCACTTTCAAATTTGGAAAAAAACAACTTGAGGGTTTATTGGGAACTGATGGATGGTATCGGTGATGGCGAACTGGGAGAAAATGATTATATTGAGGAGATAATCTCACCAACGGTAGCAGCCAAAGTACAAGCGGAAACCGGGGTTAATCTCTTACCGGCTGTTGTGGCAACTCCCCAGGGAGACAGGCTTGATTTTACAGCTGTGAACTGGAGTGCTATTGATTTTACTAAACCCTGGGGAGGTAGTGATTTGGAATGGTATCTAGCCAGAAAGATTGAAGGTCCAGACGGAGCAAGGGTTGCGTTAACACAACCAAACGGATTCCTGCCTCGACCAAGCGATAAATCCTTAGTGGAGGCAGCTTCAAAGCTAGGACACCTTAAAGATAAACAGTATGGTGTTATAAAAAAGTGGCTAGGTAATTTTGCTAAGTTTGTTCAGACAGATAAGGCTAAAGAAGTAGGGATCTCCCCGATGTCTGTGGGTGGTGCTGATAGCTTAATAGTAAGAGTGGGAAGAGAGATGGGTCTTAAAGATAAAGAGATTGATGAAACTGGGGAGAAGGTATTTGGAAAAGGAGTTTGGGCGGATGTGAAGGTTTTGCTTTCAAGGACAAATGCAGGAAGCGCTTTGTTTGCCATGATAATGGCTTTATTTTTAGGTGTTTTAGAGCAGGGAGCTCAAGGAATTAAAAACTGATTACTTCCTCTCCACAATAAGTCTTTGAAATCTATTTCTCCATCCTGTTGTAGTGTAGGTAGGTGTACCAGCAGGAGCACCGGTAGCTACTTGTTTTGCTTGAGCTTCTTGGTAGGCTTGCCTTTGCTGTGGCATTCCTGTTGCTTGCCAGCCTTTATTTATTCCGGCTCTGCCTACTCCTACTCCTCCCATGAAGCCTCCCAGGGCTGCTTGGGCGAAGCCTTGGGGACCACTAACACCGAAGGCTTTTCTGACCATCTCTGGGATAGAAGGAATACCCAAAACAATACCAAAAGCGATTAAGGCTCTTATAAAATTACCATCTACCCCTCCAAAAAATGGCACAGTGGTATTCCAGGCAGCGGCATTATTCGCATTACCAAGTATAAATCCGGCAAAAAGAAAAGCAGCAAAAACCGCTGGGAAAACCATAGCATTGCCTAAAAGCCCTTTCCACCACATGCCGATAACTGCACCTTTTCCTGGAATTGAGCCCACAAGGATATATAGAGGTCCGGCAATGGTAAAAATAAGTATCTGGATATAGGTGGTAAGTAAGGCGAAGAGCAGACGAAACATTTGAATAACAAGAGCGATGAGCAATACCCCAACGATTATAGTGGGAATAATTACTGGAGTAAGGGTTGCTCCTCCTATGGCTACAAGGCCGGCGCCAATCCATCCTAACGGTCCAAAAACGATTAAAATAGCACTCAGTATTAGGGGGATAATGTAGGCCCAGGGGCCAAAGGTAGTTCCAATTTGACCGCCAACTCCCTGACTTACCACATCTAGACTATTGAGGTTAAAGCCAATTGAACCAAACAACCCGAAAACATTGGCATTTTGCGCTAGGTCTCTGACTTGTTGGTCGGAACCCAAAACGCTTGTGTTGCTTAAGCCGCCTGTAGTAAAAATTTGGGCAACTAACTGAATACCGACAAAAGCAGTATCAAGCAAAAGAGCAGCGATAAAATAACTGAAAGTTACCAAGATTAAACCAATTACTAAGCTGGGGAGAGCTTGTTGGACTGAGATTACAGTCTGAGGATTAATCTTCTGCCGTAACATGATCATTAGTCCTACAACTAAGAAGATGGCGATAAAGAAGAGGTAGGCAATATTTCTTGTGGCAGTCCAAACCGCTAAAACCGGAGAAATAATGCCATTTCCTGAGCCCGGGACTTGAGCATAAGCGGTTTTGGGACCGATGCCTAAATTCTCTCCCAAATTTGCTAGATAAAAAGTGGTAGAGGTAGGGGGATTGGTGTAAAAAGTAGAGGCTATCATCCCTAGCCCACCTATGACTCCTCCTCCAGGCAATTGATCATAGCGCATGAGGATAGTTTTACCTGTTTTTGGATCAGCAGTGATAGCTACTTGGGGACCACAGAAGTTTGCTCCTAAAAAGCCATCAATATTACAAGCAACATTTTGTAATGTATAGCCGCTGTGAGCATTGGCATCATAATCACTTGCCTTAACTTGCTGACCAGTACCTTCAAAATTAAGGAATGCAAAAGCAGGTAGAGCGAAAATAAATAAACCAACAACTATCAACCACGAGCTAAAAACTATTTTTAGGGCAGACATATTCATAGACCTTTGGCCTAACTTTAGACTAGCTGATTTTTACCATTTCTGCAACCACCTTTATGAATTTAGTTTTTTAAACTCTTTAGTTAGTTTAAGATCAAAGGTTTTATAAGAAAAGATTCTTTACCTCTAAATATTGGTCTTCAACATCCATCTCTTGGGCATAGAGACAGATCCTCCGAACTCTTCTACTAACTTTTCTGCAGGAGTCAGAATTAGCCTGCCATTTTCTTCAGAAACAACCAATTTCTGACCAATACGAAAACCAGCTTTACGGAAAAGCTCAGCAGGTAAAGTAAGCTGTTTTTTGCTGGTAATGGTGGCTATCTGAGTCATGGGTATATTATGAATCAGCAAGGCAAATTTGTCGAGGCAAGGAGAATTAAAAATCTCCTTACTAGGGAGCTGGAGAAGGGATACAAGGTTTAGTCCCGGTAATGGGTATATAGAGAGGCTGGTATTGGCCGGTGGCCAGGTTAGGGTAATTACTTTGATAATACATCTCCTGCCTACAATTAATATCCGGAGCTCTGTTATCTTCAGCAAAAGTTTTTGTCTGCAGGCTGATGTTGCTCCCGGCATTATCCAAGATGAGATCAGAAGAGGTTACTCCCCCCACTTGCCCATAAGTGATGGAAGATTTGGCAGGAAAATCAGGTAAGCCCAAAGAATAGACCCCGCTGTTGGTGGCCAAAGAGGTATCCAGAGTATTTAAATCCTTATTACCTATCGTTTGCCTTTTTTCCAGATCTTCAAGATAGCAGCTTTTAAGAACGGGGGTGGGGGTGAGCTCCGATGGGTACTCTGTTAAAGCTAAAGTCTTACTTCTTTGAGTAAAACGCTCTGTTCTCTGTTGGGCCAGATTGACTTGGGAGATACAAAACCAGCGGTTATCTAAAAGACTGCCGATAATAGGGATATTTTGTACCAGAGATTGAGCATCGCAAATAAGCTTTAAAAAATCAGCAAAGAAGCCTGTTTGTACCCCAATATTGGGTGTCCCGGTGGCAATATTCTCCAGCTCGTCGTTTATTTGATTAGGAAGCAGAGCTTTTCCCATGACTTTGGTAATACCCTGGTCATCATCGGTGGTTTTCCCTACAATTTTTTCCTTGAAGTCACCGTTTGGATCATTAATGGGTTTCTCCGGAGCTAAAGTACAGTATCGGGAGGCTACCGGGTAGCTGATCTTATTGGTACAGTCGTTACCAAAGCGGTCCGGTACTAAGGTGGGAAAAGACTGGAAGGTAAAGCCATACTGATAGCCTTGGTTTTCGGAAAGGGTAGTAGGAACACATTCAACACTCCAGATGCAGGGTAGCTCTCCGGCTCCACCGCAGTTGTTGTATTTAAAGTAACAGATCTTTTCGTAGTATTGTTTATATTTAGTGGTGTCCACAAAGCCGTCGCTGTTGGTGGTGCCTTCTGGTCCCCCTAAGTTTTTAGGGATAAAGTTGGTGGCACCACAAGATTTAGTCCCGGAAACGGTAAAAGTTTCCGGTTCCCCTAACAGCGGGGGGTTGTTGGGTGACAGGCTATAAGTGGTGTCGTATTTTCTCCGGCAGGCTGCTTGACCCTCGGAGTTATTACAGTGCCAGTCACTCCATAGGCTTTGATCTCCCGGATAAGCTCTTTGCCCATGGGTAGTACAATCTTCCACAAAATCCCGGTCTTCCTGAGTAGTACTTCCTGCTGCTCCAAAGTCTTGGGCACACTGGCTGGTTTTATAAAGGCTTTCTCCTTCACAGTAAGGAATATCCCGGGTAGTACTGCAAGTACCATAGCAGCTGCCACAGGTCCCGGTGGCAACACATTCTCCGGCAGGGTTTCTCTCTTGGCTACAACTAAGCGCTCCGCTGCCATCAGCATAGGTGAATTGTCCGTTGCTGAAGGCACAGCTTTGGGAGGTGCTGGAGCATGGTGGTTCAAGCCCTGTTCCGGGGTCAACATAAGCCTGGGCAGAAGTGGGAAATTTGAGGAGGAAGATAAAAGCTAAAATTGTCAACCCTAAAAACAAAGGTAAAGACCATCTCATGTGAAGACAGATATTAAGGACATTTAGTTTCCCCTCCGGGAAAACCGATACAAAATTGGGTTACCGGAACCCCTGTAAAAGCCTCAATCAGTCTTAAGATAATCCAAGCCAAAGCTAAAAATAACATTCCCAAAAGGGCCCAGGTTAAGGTATTGGAGGCAGAGGAGATAGCCTTTGGTTCACCCCCTGAGGTTAAATATTTAATTCCTCCCACTACTAACATGACGGTTAAGGCAAGAAAAGCCAAACCGGTCATGAGACTAATCACTCTTTGGATAATTTCCTGCAGTTGTAATACTCCCGGAACTTGAGCAGCATTCATAAATACAGATTACTAAAAACTAGAGGTAAAGGTCAACGAGGACTTCTAACTTAGCCTCCCTGAAGGTCGGGGATAGTTTTGAGATCAAGAATATTAATATTAACAATTTGCCCTACTACCTTAACAATTAAGAAGGCTAAAGCTAAAATGACCAAGCCGATTAAGGCGCTAGTAATCCTCCCCCGGGCTTTACCAACGGCCTCTTTATCTCCACCCGAGGTAATCCATTGAAAAGCACCGATAACTAACATAAAGAGAACAAGTAGTGCTGCCACAACAAAGACGATTGTTAAAGCGCTTGACAAAACAGTACCAACAGAAGTTCCTGGGGCTATTCCTTGAGTTGGAGGTGTAATTCCAATATCAACTGCCGCTAAAGCACGCGTTGCCAGTATGAAGAAAGAGGATCCTGCTAGAAGAGCGGTTATTTTTTTCACCTTAAATAAATAGTAAAGGGCTAAAGGGAACTTGTCAAGGCCCGATTTGGTTTATGGTTTAGAACTTGAAGCCGGTTATTTTTCCAATAGTGGTTGTGATGACAAAAGCTAGTGATAGTAAAACAATGCCGATAATAGCCCAGGTGAGCCTGCCCCGGGCTTTAGCTATAGCTTCTTTATCCCCCCCGGAGATGATCCACTGCAGGGCACTGATGATGACCATAAAAATAAAGATAATACCTCCCAAGACAAAGATTAACTGCACGATTTTACTCAAGACATTGCTGATCCCTGCTGATCCTACTCCTAAACCCTGAACAGGAGCAGGAGGAGTAATTGGTTTAAAGATCTCATCAACTGAGACTGCCTGGACCGGGGAAGAAAAGAAGAAAAATAGCAAAAGACCAAAGAGGGTTGAAGTAAAAAATAAAAGAATCTTTTTCATTGAACGATTTTAAATCCTTTGAGTCCAAAAAGTTCAGGAATGAACTGCATTATTAAGAATAACATCATTAAAAGCAGGAAGCCAATGATGGTATGGACAATCATGTTTCTGCCCCCTTCTATGGCATTTTTATCTCCTCCCGAGGCTATGAACTTCACTGCTCCGATCACAAAATAAATTACCAAGGCCACTCCGGCAATGGCAAAAGCCGGAGTAATGATGGGATTCAAAATATCAGCCATACTGTTATAATTTCCAAATCCATAGCTTTCCTTTAAATTTACCGAGCCGGCTGCTAAAAGTGTTGTAGTTAGTTTTTTCATATTGGTGTTTTGGTGACATTAGGAACGTTGACATTAGAGGAAGGGAAAATCTCCTTCAAATATTGGCTGATGGCAAAAGCGAGCATCACAATAATAAATCCCACAATGGCCCAGGTGATCCGGGACCTAGCTTTAGCCAAGCCTTCTTTATTGCCTCCGGCAAAGATATATTGAAAAACTCCCCAGGCAGCCCAAAAGAGCATTAAAAAACCTACAACTAAAAAGGCAATGTTCAATATTTGGGAAACCAAGGTGCCTAAGTCAGCTCGGGAAAGTTCCGCTTTAAGATAGGGAAAACCTTCATTTATAGTATAACCTGGTATTTGATAAGCTAGCTCTTTCATCTGCTAAAGCCCGGTAATTGTAAAATATCATATCCTATAATTTGCAGCAGTAAAACAGAGAAGATGATAAATAACAGCCCAATGGCAGCATCTCTAAATCTTTCCTGACCAGCTTTAATCCCTTCCGGGTTACCAGCAGAGGTAAGCATTCCAAGAGCCCCAAAAGCCATCAGTAGTAGAGCTATCCCTCCTCCAATTTGAGAAGCAAACTTCATCAGCCCTTTAATAAGTTCTACAGGTTCAGTCGGTACACAACCAATAGCAGTTAAACCCCCTCCTGAGTTAGGGTTTCCAGTAATCGTGCCATTGTTTTTTGGATCACAGAATATTCCTCCAGCTGAGGTACAATTCGAACCACAGCCGTTTTGACCTGTGCCCGAGCCGTTTTGACCTGTGCCTGATTTAACAGAGAAAGTGACGGGGCTGCAGATTGGAGTGGTAGGATCACCGCCTAGAGAATCTACAGACATTTTTGCGGTATAATTACCTGCTGGTAGTTGGCCAAACTCAAAGTAATTTACATCTCGGATACCAGAGTTGACAGTTACGGATTTATTTACACTTCCTGTCAAGTTAGCGACAAAAACGGTATTTTGCTTTAATGAAGTAGCGATTAGGCGGATAGTGTCGCTGGTTGTTGGTTTAGTTGGGGATTCCTCAGGAGTTATAGTACAAGTTGGGCCTGTAGGGGCAGGTGGAGGATTTTCACTGAATTCAACAGTGGTTGAGTGTACGCATGCAAGTCCGTCATTCAGTCCATAATTACCAACCACCATACAAATCTTTTGAGGACCTGGCTTTTTTACTCGATCTGGATTAGCTCCTAAACCTAAATCAAAGTCTAAGGTGCCATTGACATTCATTAATCGATACATGTCTGGTTGCTTTACCTCCCACCTTACGTTATTCGGATCACCATCCCACCAGACGCTATAACCATTTTGGGTATTTACCCCTACTAGCGTCATCATAACTTTATCTGTAGCCCTAATTAACTTTTGTTTGGGAACAATATCAGGAATTCCTCCCCCTGCTTGCTCAATTAAAAAACTGCCTTGAGCGGTGGGTTTATTCTTATCGTTGAACCATAAACTAAAATTCCAAGTACCAGTGAGATCCCGACATGATGCAAAATTGTCGCGAATACTCTTTAAGTCAACCTTGATAACTATAGTTTTTGGATCTGTTACTTTTACATTACCGCTGTTGTTACATCTTACTGCCGTTCCGGAAGGAATAAAGGAATCAACGGCAGAATAAAAATATGTGACTCCGGTAGCAAAGGTATCTTTATCGGTGGCATTAATTGTGAGTGTAACAAAGTCGCTGTTATTATAAACTGGCCCGGGAGGTTGCACGATAAACGCTGCGTTAACTTGTGATGTGAAGGTGAGGTAAGAAAGAAAACTGGCAAAGAGAAAGATGGTAAAAGCGATTTCTTTTATAGGAAATTTTTTGGACATTATTTTCAGCTTAGCTTAAGTAAAATTTCTTTGCAATATAAGTGATTCATGGTTAGTTGGTTCACAAGCGAAGCTTGCAAGCTTGCTTATAGTCCATCAACTCAAAGATGGTATAATGATTTTATGTTAAAAAGGTCAGAAAAAGTTTTTGAGTATGAACTGCCAATTAAGATAATCCCCCAAAAAGAAGGTGGGTTTGTAGTTACTTGCCCTGTTTGGAAGGATTGTTTTGCCCAGGGAGAAAGTGTTGATGAAGCAGTTTTAGAGATTACTGCTGTAGCCCAGTCTTTAATTGAATTGTACAAAGAAGAGGGCTTACAAATTCCCCTGAAACTTCAAAGTACCAAAAGGGTTGATAACTCCCATCTATCTGTCCCTATCCTTACTACGGCATGAACTTTAAATCCCTAAGTTATAGAGAAGTGATTAAAAAGGCAAGAAAAGCTGGCTTTGTTTTCCGCAGGAGTACAGGTGGTTCTCATGAAATCTGGTGGAATGAAGATAAAAAGAAAACCTGTGTTATTCCTCACCATAAAGAAGTTAAATCAGGAACTATAAAAAGCATTGTTAATCAGATGGGCTTAACTTTAGAGGAATTTAGTAAACTTTAACCTCTGCTTATGTGGTAAAATTTTGATATGTTCCCCAGAAAAGTTATTGGTTCATGGTTAATGGTTCATGGTAAAAAGGTCTTAGCTGTTTTTTTCTTTTTACTTCTACTAGCTACCTTCTACTATCTACCATCTACTATTAAGGCTGACGAGATTGAGGACTTACAAAAACAGATTGATCAACTAAACCACGCCCGGGAGCAATCCATTAATGCTACCAAGCCTTTAGAAGGGCAGCTAACCTCTTTAAAAATTCAGCTGCAGCAGATCCAGGTGAGATTACAAAATCTCACTTACAACATTACCCAAAAAGAAAAGGAACTCCAGGTTAGGGAAGATAAATTAGTGATGCAGCAAGCTCTTTTAAACTCCCGGGTCCGCTCCTACTATATCCGTTCCTATTTGGCCTCGCCTTTAATGGTTATTCTTTCTACCTCAAGTTCTGGAGATCTTTTTAGAGAGCTTTCCTACCGCCAGGCAGCCACAAGAGAAGACCAGCGGATTATCTCTTCCGTGACCGAGGATATGCTCGATCTGATGGTCAAAAAAGAGAAGCTGGAAAAAGATAAAGCTTCTTTAGCTGTTTTACAAGTTCAGGTGGACAAAAACGCCGACTTTTTAACGGGGGAGATCAAGAAAGCCAAAGACTACCAATCCGACCTTTCCAGTAAGATTTCCGATCTTACTGCCAAACAACAAGCCATTTTGGCTGCCAGGTCTGGTCAATTTACAGCCTCGATTGGAGACAGTGAAGAGGCTGATGATTATAACGCTTCCATCAAAGGTTTCAGGGAATCCGCCCCTGCTGGTTCTTATGCTGTATTTAGCTTCGGCGCTTATACTCACCGTAAAGGTATGAGCCAGTATGGTGCTCGAGGTAGAGCCCAGGGAGGTCAGGATTATAAGGCTATTCTTAGAGCTTATTATGGAAAAGAACCGGTAAATAAAGATACCGGAGGGGATATCAGGGTAGCAGGACAGGGTTCGGTGAACTTTGAAGAAAAGTATTTGTACGGTATTGCCGAGATGCCCTCCAGCTGGCACCCGGAGGCTCTAAAAGCTCAAGCTGTGGCAGCTAGAACTTACGCTTATCGGTATAAGGTAGAAGGTAAAGAGATTTGTATTACCGAGACTTGCCAAGTGTTTTCTAGCTCCAAAGCTGATAATCCGCCTCAAGCGTGGAAAGATGCTGTCAATACTACACGGGGGCAGGTTATTGAGGATGTGGTGACCTACTATGCTTCAACACATGGAGTGTATGTTTCTACCATGGGTTGGGATACAACAGATGGTTCGGGAGGATCAAACTTTGTGGATAAATCTTATGAAAAAATAGGTGGTTCTCCATGGGTCTACAAGGCTTGGTATAGGCAAGGTTATAGTTCGAGCGGAGACAGTTGCGGTCGGGGAAACCCCTGGCTGTCTGGTGAAGAATTAGCGGATATTATTAATGCGGCTAAATATCGTGATGACAGGGTTACTCCTGTTACTACTTCTTGCTGGGGGGGGAATCCCTATTCTCATGCCGAACTTAGAGAAAAAGCTGGTGGTCCTGCTACAGTAACATCGGTCAGAGTTGTACAGGGGAGTGGAGTAACTAGCGAGGTGGTTTTTCAAACAGACAAAGGAGAGATTCGCTTAAGCGGTTCTGATTTTAAAACGGCTTTTAATATTCGGGCTCCTGGCAGGTTATCCGTCCCCCAAAGCGGTTTTGCTTTCTTTAATATTGAAAAGAAGTAGCTTTTGAATTTTCCCCACCTATCTGCTATCATCCAGGCAAGATGCACTGGAGGTTTTTTCCCAGCTTTTTTGACCGTCCCGAAGCTATCAGTTTCTCCGAACAAGAGGAGGATGAAGAAGTGGAAATTCTCTTAAGGGCTCATGGAATTACCAATGTACCTTGGATTTTTACAGCTATATTAGGAATAATTTTACCCTTTATTTTAGTGCGTTTTGTTGATCTGACGAGCCTTTTTCAGTTACCGATACCCTCTTTTGATGTCAGTTTGGGGATTTTTATTATTTGGTACATGTTGGTCACAGCGTATATAATGGAAAAGTTCTTACACTGGTACTTTAATGTCTATATTGTTACCAATCACCACATTATTGATGTTACCTTGCAGAATCTTTTAAGTCGTCATACTACTGAAGTAAGATTGGAAGATATTCAAAGTCCGCGGTCCAAGATTCAGGGTGTTTTCGGCTCGCTTTTTAATTTTGGAGATATTCATATTGAAAGCGCTGCCCGTTCTCAAACGGTTGATTTTATTGCTGTCCCTAAACCCGATTTTGTGGTGGATCGGATTCAAGATCTGCAAGAGGGGAGGGAAAGGTAGGGTGTTGGTAGAAAACAGCCTTTTATCTCTGGATCTTTTTTGGCAGGCGATAAGGGCAGTTATTGTTGTAGCAGCTGCTTTATATTTTATCTTCAGCCTTATTATCCTTCGCCAGGTAAACCTCATGACGGAAGTTTTAATCACCGAGGTAGCACCCCTGCTTCGGGGAGCAGCCATCCTCCACACCGGTTTAGCTTTAGGAACAATAATTTTATTGATAGGTTTTTTGCTCAGATAGCTTTATGCTTAAAACTGCTAAAGTAGTAGGGTTTAACTCTGATACTGAAGCTGCCCTGGCGCAAGTTTTTCCCGGCGCCTCCTCCTCTTTGGTTTTTGCCGCGGTCATTTTTGCTGCTTGTGACGACGCTTTTGCTCGCAGCCGCCAGGCTCTTTCCCAGGCCGCAGAGGGCTTTTATCTCTCCACCTCTCCTTTGGGGGAGCGGTTGCAGGAAGTTTTTAAGCAGCTTATGGAAGTTTATAAAGACGCGGAAGAGATAGAGCTTCTGTTGGGGGCTCTGCAGGAGGATGAGGGGGGAACGGTTTTTTATCTCCTGCACCGGGGGCAGAAGGTGAAAGCTGTCCTTTTTAGGGATCAGGCGACGACCGATCTTTGTACCCTGGGGGAGAATGGGGAGTTGGTTTCGGGAATGATTGAGGAGGGGGACAGGATTGTTTTATCTACCCAAAGCCTGGAGGAGGTTTTGGAGGAGAAGGACCAAAGGGGACTGCCTTTGGAAAATATTGAGGACGAGGTGGTGGGAAGGCTTTCTGAGGAGCACTTTTCTCCCCTGGCAGCAGCCATTTTGCAAAAAGAAAGACCGGTTGAGGAGTCTTTAGAGAAGGATCTTCTGGCAGCCCCTCCCGTTTCCAAATCACCATTCCGGCCTGGGAATATTTTTGTTTACGGAAGCAGGCTTTTTGCTAAATTTATCCCCCGCTCTAAAAAGGCCACCCTTTATTTAGGGGTAGTTTTTTTGCTAGTGATCTTAGCTGTTTTGGGCTTAACTTATAAAAAACAGAAAGATGCGGAGGCGGCGAGCCGCTTTGAAGCAAGATTACATCAGGCCCAAACATTGTACTCCCAGGCTCAATCTTTAAAAGATTTAGATCCCGGGGGGGCAGAAACAAGTTTAACTCAGGCCAACTCTGCCCTAGCCGAAGCTTTAAAGATCAGGCCGAAGGACTCCCAGGCCCTGGGATTAAAGTATGAATTGGAGGGGAGTTCGGGAGAGATTATGAAAAATTTTGCTGTTAGTAATATTCCCCTCTGGTTAGACTTAGAACTTATAAAAAAGGGTTTTTCTTCCCAACACCTCTCTTTATCTCATGGTAAACTGCTGATCTTAGATTCTCAGCAAAAGGTTTTGCTGGTGGTGGATTTGGCCAATAAATCTCCCCAGATTTTAGGAGGTGAGGAAAAATTGGGTCAGGCAAAAACTTCTTCCTTAAACGGTAATATGGCCTGGGTTTTGTCTGAGGATAAAGGTTTAGTGCAGGTGGATATCGACAACCCCCAAGCTAAAGTGGTGATCAAAGCTGATGATGAGTGGGGGCAGATTGCCGATATTTACGGTTTTGCCGGCAATATCTACCTTTTGGATAAAAATAATCCTTCGACAGGCTCAGGACAGATTTGGAAGTATTTACCCATTGCCACAGGATATTCTGACAAACGGGAATATCTACAAA
>JAUSJM010000016.1 GCA_030647265.1 bacterium | reverse complement strand
TTAATCAAATTGATGATGAAGAACTTAGGGATGTAGAATGGGAGCTTAACAACAGACCCAGGAAAAGGTTACAATACAAAACACCACAGGAAGTATTTAACTTACACCTTAGGGGTTGCATTAGTTCCTAGAATACAGGAGCGCGCTTCCGTAAATTGAAACTACTGTATTGTCTGAAATTTTTGCTCCGCAAGATGTATCTATTAGCAATTTCTCGTTTCCATTTCTAAGGTCATACGCAAATAATTTTCCGCATGCATATCCATCTATATATAACATTATATCGTTATCAAAATCAGTAGGCATCTGAGAACCTAACCTATCCGTAACAGCAATATCTTCCTTCTTATTTAAATCATAAACTCTAACATCATATGAATTAAGATCGCTTAAACTTGCATAAACCAAATATCTTCCATCATAAGCAATCAGAGCATAAAAATTGGTTAAAGGCTGTGTACCTTCGAAAAATGGGACAGTTGTTTTTTCTTTAACATCATAAACATAAATTATCCCTTCGGCTACCCAAAGTATTTTATCCTTATAAATTACAGGCCAGTCCTCTCGATAAAAACCAGAAGTCAATCGTAACAATTCTACTGAGGTAGTGCGAGATGCAAAGACATTTTGGATGGAAAAAATAAATAGGACAGGTATTATTAAAACAAGAAGGCTTAATTTTTTCATTATCCTCTTAAATAACTATAAGCAGGATACATCTACCCCGAAATTTTTTCAATAGACATACTTAAAGATAAACTTGAATTATTTGGGTTAACCATGATTTTTCTTTCTTAGGTTTGGTAAAACAAAACTGAACCTAAATCGCATCGATGGGATAGTGTAATGTAATTCCCTACTCGCAAACTCATATCCGATATTTTACACTAAAATCCATCATTCGAATATGGGATTTGGCAAAATGGTTATAATAATGTCAAATGAAACTTCCTAACAGGAAAAATGCCATAATTTCCAGAGAAAAATTAATAAACTATGCACTTTCAGAAACAAGCCCAGAAGGAAAAAATAAGGCAAAATTTTTCCGTAAGATTGGTTTTAATAAGACGGATGTCCAATCTTTTAAGAAAGTTATTCGTCAACTTGCTAAATCAGAAGAGGCAAAAGAAGTCAAAGATAAAAGTTTGCCACATTATGGCACAAAATACATCTTAGAGGGAAAGATTAATTCTCCTATTGGCAAGACTGTTACAATAAGAACAATTTGGATTATTGATGAAGGTCAAAAGAGACCTCGCCTTGTAACCGTTTATCCTGTATAATATATATTATGTTTGAAGAATTAGATATAGTTGTATTAAACCATGATATTGAGAAATATAGTCTTAAAAAGGGTGCTATTGGAACTATAGTTTATGTTTATAAAAACAAAAAGGGAGCTGAGGTTGAATTTATGACAGATGAAGGCAAGACTATTGCTGTATTGACTTTAAATTTTACAGACATCAGCTCTAAATCAGAAATAGATCTCAAATCACATAAATCTGATAGAATTATTAATCATTCAACAATAGGCGATCTACCGTTTATATATCCTATGTTCATTTATCCTTATACCTAAAATGATTAAACATATTTGGTCAGTACTGTGTCAGAAATCTAGTGTAGATCAACAATCTAATAACGTAAGTTTGTTTGACGTATTCGAAGCCCTGGAGGTAGGTATTAATCCTGATACCAATATTAAGGCCTCAGATAATTCTGAATTTATTATTCCAATCCAGTATCAGGTAGTTTCATTATGGACTATAACTGATACTGGAAATAATGAAGGCGAGGTTCGAATTACCTTAATTAACCCAGATGGTAAAGAGAAAATTTTAGTAAATAGTGACTTAAAGTTTCCAGCCGACAAAAGACGTATGCGAAGTATAAATCAGATCCAGGGACTTCCAGTAAATAAAAACGGTGATTACCACTTTATAGTTGAATTAAAACAAGAAGAAAAATTTCAAAAAGTCGCAGATCTCCCTTTAGAAGTTAAATTAAATATAAACACTATTCCACAAAGAGCTTAAAATTGCGCTAGAGGAACTCTCGAATGTACTATCCTACCTAATTCATCTCTTGCTACTATAATTCTTCTATATCTAGGCTTAGGAGCAGTAAAATTGAAGCTAAAGTCTAAATATAAGCAAAGCTTGAATTTCTCACTTCGTTCTAAATATGGGACGGTATAATTGGCATTCCGCATTTGACCGACGACATGGTTTAGATTCTATCAGGAATAGATAAAAGTGGTTTATTTACTCTTTCCATCTATTCTCAACTCCCTTTAGCATAAGATACCATCCCTTCAAATAAAGGTAAATCTTGATGTTTACTGATATCTTTATTTTATCTCCAATCACCAATTGGCTATTTATCCTTAATCCCAACCATAACTAAAATTGGCGTTGGTTTAATTGAGTGTTCTCCGGTACCGTTATAAAGCGAAACATTGCCACTCACTACCGGAACTTCATATTGCCGGCAAATACTACTCAATCCTTCCACTGTTTCAGCAAAAGCTCCCATTGAATCAGCTGGGTATCCAAGGTTTAAACAATTAGTTAGCCCTAATGGTTTAGCACCCTGATCTCTAATATGCCGGTAAGCTTTTTGGAAAGCATATTCAATACCTATCCGAGGATTTACATCCGACCTTCCTTCATCGGAAGACCAGGCAACTACTAAATCTTTACCAATCTCATCAATATCCAAAACTGCAAAATGTCCTGGCTCGTTTGGCCCCTTTATTGTTCTGGTTCCCACCCGCCAGTCGTATTGATGCCAAACCGAGGCTATCGTTGGCTTAGAAGCCTTACGATATTCCCCTCCTTGAGTTCGCCAAGTAGTCAGTGGCCATTTCTGGTCAATTGGCTCGCAAATTTCTTTAATACTCATCGTCGTAGCTTTTCGTTGACCATTTTCTGTATATAGCAAAGTATAGTTACCGTCTAAAGTAACTTCTCCCACTACCACCGCTTCAAGATCCCAATCTTTAAATTTTTCCAATATTTTATCCCGGTAAGGTCTTTTGCCAACAACCATCATTCTCTCTTGAGACTCGGAACACAACAATTCCGGCGGCGTCATGCCCTCCGCTTTTACCGGTATAAGATCAAGATCAACTATCGCGCCAAGCGGTAAACCTGTCTTTTTCTGGCCACGATGAATCACTTCAGTAGTAGAACAAAGTAATCCTGCCGCTCCCATATCCTGCATCCCTTCCAACCAGTTAGTTTCAGCTAACTCAACACAAGCTTCCAATAAAAGTTTTTCCAAAAAAGGATCATCGTCTTGAATTGCTTTTTCGTCCCTCGGAGCATCTTCTTTAAAAGTCTTGGAAGCAAAGCTCGCTCCTCCCATCCCGTCACGTCCTGTTCTAGCTCCGACATAGATTAAATCACTATCAGTAGTTAAAGCGTTGCCGTAAATTATATTTTTCCGGGGAACTAAACCCATACAACAAACATTGACCAAACAGTTGCCGTTATAAGTCCGGTCAAAAAAAATTTCTCCCCCCACAACCGGAATCCCAATACAATTGCCATAACGGGAAATACCCTCTGCCACTCCTTTCAAAAGCCAAGTCGCCCGTTGATCCGTCCCAAATCTTAAATTATCAAGCAAAGCAATTGGTCTGGCTCCCATGGTAAAAATATCGCGTATAATACCACCCACACCAGTTGCTGCTCCTTCTGCAGGTTTTACATGCGATGGATGGTTATGACTTTCAATTCTCAAAGCCAAAGCTAACCCCTGCCCCAAATCCAATATTCCGGCATTCTCACCTGGTCCTTGGATAACGTGTTCGCCGGTAGTGTGCAGTCCCGCCAAAAAATTACGGGTACTTTTATAGCTGCAGTGTTCGCTGTGCATAGTATCCCGTATAGCTTCCCCTATCGACATCTCAGCAAATTTGGTTTTAGCTTCTGACATATTTTTTGATTGCCTCCAAAAAAACCCTTTTAGTTTCTAAACTAACAATTCTTTCTGGATGAGGCATCATTGCCCAGATATTGCCATTTTTATTACAAATACCGGCAATATTTTCCACTGAACCGTTAGGATTAAAACCTTGATATCGCAAAAAGACTTGTTCGTTAGCCATTAATCCAGCGTACTCTTCTGCGGTAACTTCATACCGACCATAACCATGAGCAATATTAATCGGGTAAACATTCCCTGATAAATCAGGGGAATTAAAGAAAGACCGGCCTTCCACTGCTACATCAACATCATCACAGAAAAATTTTCCTCTCTCGTTGTACTCTAATTTTCCTGGTAACAGTCCCGCATGACAAAGAATTTGAAATCCGTTACAGATTCCTAAAATCGGTCGATCGTCTTTTGCCCATTGATCAATAACTTCCATCACTGGGCTTTTTAAAGCTCGAACTCCCGGGTTCATTCTATACTCTCCAGTTGCTCTTTCATACTCACGGTCACCAAAGGCAAAGCCGCCACACAAAACCAATAAATCAGCCCTCGGCACTATAGTATCTTTATGCCAGAGGAACCTAGCATTATGTCCTCCGCGATGGAAAAACTTAAGAGTATCAAAGTCACAATTTGAACCTGGATATCGGACTACTGCCACCTCTAAAGGTTGCTCTTCGCCTCTTATATCTTTTTCTATAAATCCCACTCTAACTTCCTGAATTGCCATATTTATCTGTAATCCGATCTTAACCTTGCTACATCCCTCCATCCTATATCTGTTCTGTAATGAAGATTGTTCCCCTCAATAAAAACTATCGACATTGCTTCATAAGCTCTAAGCCTTGCTTCAATTACTGTCTGTCCTTCTCCAACCAAATAGAATAACCTTCCTCCCGAAGCGTAATGTTTACCATCAACATCTTTTACTCCAGCTCCATATAGTCTTACTCCATCAATTTTTCTAGCCTCATTTAAACCATAAATCCTTTTTCCCTTTACCGTGTCATAGTTACCAGGATATCCTCTTGAAGCGCCGGTCACTACAACCCTCGCTTTGCCATCAGTCTCAAGTTCTAAGCCCTTAATGTCACCAGCGGCAATGGCCATACCTATTTCAAATAAATCATTTTTAAGTCCAGGTAATACTACTTGTACTTCAGGATCTCCCCAACGAGCATTAAACTCAATCACATATGGATTCTGTTGTCCGCCTTCACTTACTAACATTCCACCCAAATATAAAACTCCTTTATAAGGTCTGCCTTCTGCATTTAATCCAGCAATAGCTTTATCGATTACTCCTTCTCTAACTCTTCTCATAATCCCCTCTGTTAAGGCTAAAGGTGGGGTACTACAACCCATCCCCCCTGTGTTTTCTCCCTCATCGAAATCATTAGCTCTCTTATGATCTTGAGCATTTCCTATAAATTTAATATTTTCTCCATCACTAAAGACATAAGTTGAAAATTCTTCTCCTTCTCGACCTGCATCACCTTTTAGCCATTTCTCAAGTAGATAAACTCTTCCGGCATCTTTAAACCGTCTCATCTCAGGAATCCTTGCAATTGCCTCTGCGTTGCTTTTGGCAGGTAAAGCACCCTTGCCTTCGGCTAATCCATCCGCTTTAACGAACCATGGCTGGTCAGGCTCAGTATGTAGGAAGTCTACCCCTTCTTGCTCCGAGTAACATACTCTAAAGGATGGTTGAGGAATTCCCTGTCTTACTCCAAATTCACGGGAGAAAACCTTACTCCATTCAATTTTTCCTGCTGCTTTTGTTGGCCCTATTACTGGCACACCTAATTCTTGTAATGCATCTACCAAACCTACAGATACCGCATTATCTTGAGATACATCTACTAAATTAACACCTTCTCTCTCACAGATTTCTAAAATCTCTGGAATACTAGTAGTTTTTAATTGAGGATAGATTTGGACAGGCTTATCAGTGTTAATTTTCATTAAGTCATTGCCTGGTACAGCAATAATCCGCTCAACATACTCACTTTGAGCGTATTTATTAACTAAGGTGGCTCCTCGGCCACCTCCATCTACAACCAAAACAGTATTACCTACACTTCGTTCTTTCATAAATATATTATCCGTGGGGATAAAGCATTCTTGCTACTCGTTTGGCTAAAAATAAGACTTTCTCTTCCCCAGGCCTAACAAGAGATTCTCTTGTCGTAACTTCTCTGATATTTCCTGTTGCAACATCTTTAAGTAAATTTATCTGGACTTTATGCTCAACTGGTAGTACTCTCTGTTGCAAATCATCCACAGTATCCTCTGGCAGAATATCAACCTGAGTAGCTTTAACAACCAAACCCTGATCGTAATCTCGATGCACTCTTTGAGCTATAGCCTCAGTCCAACTATCTCTACCTGTCAGTCTTGTAAATAACAATCTTGCTGCATGAACTCGTCTGCCATACATTCCTTTCCCCCCAAATTCTGGCACAGGACCGGGATGCTGATTAAACATTGTTTCAGGATATTGATCTATAACAACCCTTGGAGTAAGAGGCAACCAACCATTTTGGGTTACTACAGTTACTCCTCGTTCTTTTAAGTTCTTAAGGATTTGTAAACCAAAACCTTCTTGGTCTACCCTTCCATCTCCACCACGAAATTTATTGGGGTCTACTATTACAATATCTTTGTCGGGAATTCCTAGTTTTCTTGCTTTTTCTATTCCACCAGCAGTTGGGGAACTGGAGAGTATACAAGCAATATCCATAGGGATTTCTCCGGATTGGCAAGCTCTGATGATCTCTTGCGTTGTAGTTCCACCACCAGAAATTAATGTTGCCAATCTTTCTCTCATCTTAATCTCAATTTACAAAAAAAGCTGCATCGGCAGCTTGTATTTGATAATAAGAAGTTCCTTCCAAAAATACAATATAGCAAAAATTACAAGATATAATCAGGGGGTTTCGAATGCATTATTCCTCCCAACTCATCACTTTCGTAATAATTTTTCTTTTTCTATAGGACTTTTTCTATAGGATTGATTTGCTATTTGTTTTAATTTATGATACACTACTCTCTGGTTGTAAGAAATTAGAGCTACTTAGATAATTTTTTCCCTTTTTTACTGCGGAATTATATTTTCTTCACGGCTCCTGAGATCTTTTCGGAGCAATCCTTTAAATTTTTCAATATTTCTTTTTCAATCTAAATTTTTATTCTTCTTCGCTCTCTTGTTAGAGTGAAGAAGGATCTAAACATATGTATCAAAAACAAAATCATTATAGGTTTTCCAGGCCATCTTCTCATGGTGGTTTCGGCACTTCAACCAGGTTCAGTGCAGGCAACCAAAGAAGGATGAAATCACTCCCCAATAATCCTAACCTCTATATTAAAAGAGCTACTCCCAATTTAACTATGGATGAATATACTGCCAAAAATAGTTTTACTAATTTTAATTTAGCATCAATTGTAAAAACTAATATTGTTAATAAAGGTTATATAACTCCTACTCCCATTCAAGACCAGGCTATCGAGCCTATTTTAGAAGGCCGGGATCTAATTGGTATTGCCAACACCGGGACCGGAAAAACAGCTGCCTTTTTAATTCCTATTATCAATAAAATCTATGAGGATAAAACTCAAGGCGCTTTAATAGTTGTTCCTACCCGGGAATTGGCTTTACAAATCCTGGAGGAGTTTCGCTCTTTATCTGCTAATATGAATCTTTCCTCGGTTTTAGTTATCGGAGGAGCCAATATCAACCGCCAAGTTATAGAGGCCAAAAGGAGTCCTCATGTCATAGTGGCTACACCGGGGAGGTTAAAAGATTTAATTAAACGTCAGGCTATCAATTTGGAGGATTTTTCCACCATTGTTTTAGATGAAGTTGATTTAATGGTCGATATAGGGTTTATAAATGATGTTAAATATTTTATCTCCTTGCTGCCAAAGGTTCGCCAATCACTTTTCTTCTCTGCCACCATCTCTCCTAAAATCCAGGAAGTATTAAAAAACTTTGTTACAAATCCAGTAACAATTTCAGTGAAAGCTCAAGACACAGCAGAAAATATTGATCAAGACGTAGTAAGAGTTTCCCATCCTACCGAAAAAGTAGAAAAGCTTCATGATTTATTAATTCAAGACGGTTTTGATAAAGTATTAATCTTTGGACGGACCAAACATGGAGTAGAAAAGTTACATAAAGAACTTGATTTTAGAGGTTTTAAAGTGGGAGCCATTCATGGCAATAAAACCCAGGGGCACCGTCAAAGAACTCTGCAAAGCTTTAAAAATAATGAAATCCAGATACTTTTAGCTACAGATGTAGCATCCAGAGGTTTAGATATCCCCGATGTCACTCATGTTATAAACTACGAACTTCCGGAAACTTTTGAAGATTATATTCATAGAATCGGCAGAACAGGTCGGGCCGGTAAAACAGGTGTTGCATTGACTTTTGTATAATATAAAAACAATAAGAAAGGAGAAAAACTCATGACAAAGTTATTTGTAGGCGGTCTACCCTATTCGGTAGACAATAATAAGTTACAAGAGATGTTTGCAGCTTTTGGGCAAGTTGTTTCAGCCGCTGTTATTTTTGACAAATTTACAAATCAAAGCAAAGGTTTTGGTTTTGTAGAGATGGCAGATGACGGTGCTGCACAGCAAGCTATTAAAGCTTTAGACGGTACCGACTGTGATGGCCGGAAACTTGGCGTTTCAGTAGCCAAACCTCGTGAAGACAAACCAAGAGATAGTGGTTTTGACAGAAAAAGATATTAAGAATATCTTTTGTCTAAAAAGCTAAAGGGAGCCCGCAAGGGCTCTTTTTAGTACCCTTATTCTAAATTAACGCTCTTCTATTTGTCTGTGTTAAAATAATTTGGTGAGGACTAAAAAGTTTTATATGCCAATAGTTTGTCTTGGTAAACTAACCGGAGCATCTTCAAAATCTTGACCTTCAGTATCTAAGTAAATAAATATCTCTTTTTGGGGTACTCTTCTTGAAAGGATGGATATCATCTGTTCATCTTTTATCCGTACTGGTCTAGTTGGACTCACCACTTCACCTTGACCATCCCACTCATCTTGATAGCGGACAACGTCTATCCTCTTTTCTAAGTTTCTGCCCATTATCCAAACAGAACCTCTTCTATCTTCAATACTACAAAACATTACCATTCTTACCAAACCCCCTAAATAAACTATTCTCTTCGAACTGCCTTGACGAACACTTATAGATATTTCTATAATCTCTTCTTTCTTCCTTCCGAGTATATAAAAATCTGCTTCAAGTGACATAAATTTAACCAATTTTATTGTAAGATCTCTTCTCCTGCAATATGTTAAATGATGTTAAGATTATTCGGTGAAGATTAAGGATTTAAGATAATAATAGATAAATTAAGTAGTGAAGCAATAGTCACCCAAAGAAGATAGGGAATTAATAAATAGCTGGCCAGTTTGTTGATTTTATAAAAAGATTTAATTGTTAAAAAGATTGCTATCCATAAAGCTACTATATTTACAAAAGCTAAGGCAGGGTTTTTAAGCCCAAAGAATATTATCGACCATAAGGTATTTAGAACCAACTGAACCCAAAAAACAGAGGGCACTTTCTTCTTCTGCCAAACCAAATACAAAGAAATACCCATTAAAATATAAAGAGTAGTCCAAACGGGAGCAAAAACCGAGTTTGGTGGGGCAAAGACAGGTTTATTCAAAGTTGCATACCAAGCAGGAATGGCAGAAGTAGTAAAAACTGACCCCAAAACCCCTGCTCCTAAACAAAGGCCAAGAGATAATATTAACTTTGGAATTCTAATAGCTTTTAGCATGAGCCGTTTATCCTGAGCTTACCTGCAGTGAGCTTGTCGAACCTGTCGAAGGAAAGTAGCATTAATTCCACTATACCACCTGGGATTTATAACTAAAATATGTTTTCTAATATTCATATTGGATCAACCTGTAAACTTCTAATTATCGCTCCTTGTCCCGGATAAGCTCTGAAACCAATCATACCAAAATTATTCCTAAAAGGTATTTCTGGGATTATATCGCTGTCCCCAAGCTTACTTTCACTTAGCAAATTCACTTCTTCACTGTTCTTTTTACCATCACCGTTTTTGTTTACTTTAAAGTTAATATCTACGTGCGTTGGTAAAATCCATTGATAAAGTGACTCCCCATTAATGCTCAACTCCACTTTTTCTCCTTTTTTCGCCTCTATTTTAACTTTAATAAAATTATTTGTGTCAATTTTACAAACCGGTACCAAATTTATTAGCTCCCAATCTCCTAAATACCTAACATGAGGTTTAGCGTAAAGAGTTCCTTCTTCGACAATCAGTTCTAACATATAATAACTGTCAAGGTTTAATGCTCTAAGAAGTACTCCTAGATATCTCATGTTATATCTAGAGTCTTCTTTAAATTCATCCATCAGAAATTTCATCTGAAATTTCATTTTAAAATTCTTCCAGATACACTTCTTAAGTAAACAACCCGATTCTGACATTTGAACCAACAAACTAGGAGGGTTTTGTTTAACAACAGAACCTCCTTGTATAATCCAGTCATTCGGCCAGCTCTTCAAGGTGAAGCGGTAGCTTCCTGCTTTGTTCTTCCATTTTAAAAGATTCCATACCCAAGTTAGGAATAAAAAAACGAATATCCAAATAATCACTCTACCTAAGCTAAAACTAAGCGGCCAATATGCTTCATTTTTAATAAATTTAATGAAATCAGGAATTATATCTCGATTCAAATCTATTAAACTGACAAGAAATATAGTCGCGAAGAAAGATAGAACCAAAAATACTAAGTCTTTGACATAATTACTTAATTTAGTATTAAGTAAAATTCTTAATAATGTATGAAAATCTCTAGGACTCATATTTCAAGCAAATTTTACGCCTTTTGTTGTACTTTTGCCAAGATAGTTTCTAGCATTGAAATCCTTAACTCGAGAACCTTAATTCTCTCTTCATATGCCTGAAATACTCTCTCTGTTTCCTGTGGGAAGCCCGTTCTTTTAAGTAATGTTTTAAATTCTATTGTATTCATGTAAATCACTTCCTTAAAAACTAAAAAAGCCCACCTATCGGTGAGCTAAATTACTCTTTATACAATTATACCATAGAGGGTTCTTTTTAATTACGAAGTCGAACCACCCCTTTTGGGGAATTTAAGCTATTTTTTGCCTTAGTGACTTAACCCATTCTTTTTCTCATAGAGACAATTAACCAAGCAAATATACTTGATGATAAAGATGTTAACAATATTGTAGCAAGAAGATCGCTCTGAGGACTGAAGCGCCCCGAAAATACAAAGAGTAGCACAAATAAAAACCAGGTTAAAACTCCACCTAAAGCACCTAAGATCAGGGCTGATTTTGGATTTTCATTAAACCAAAACACCGAAGAAGCAATCAGAAAAGGTAGGGCTAGAAAAACATTGTTGAATATGCCAAAATCCAATACTTTGACGTGAATTTGTACTGCAATTAATGTTAGTATCAATCCTAACCCCCACCAGGAAATTAGAACTAAAATTGGATAAAGTATTAATCTTAAAATTCTACCTATTATCACTCCTATAAATTGTACATTTCGACTACGCTCAGTGCAATGCCCCTTCGGCAAGATCATAGCAAGCTACAGTGGTGAGCGGGGTCGAACCATGCCTTTTTGGGAATTTTATCCGGATTAAGAAAAGGAGGTTTTTATGTTGGTACCTAAAGCTTGAGCAATCCTTTTTCAAAGATTCAAGGAAGGATTATTAGATCTTCAGGATGATCCATACCATTTAAGAATATCCCCTCGGAATATTTACAGGGATTTTGATCTCTTGCTTCTTTGCTCATAATCAAACTCTCTTTTGAGGTGATTCCTTTTTTCTGATAGGGGTCAAATGCTTCATCTGACATGTGGTTAAAAACAGAATCTAAATCAGAAAAGGGGCTGGTCCAACCATCAATATTCTTGGGAGGAATACTGAGCTTGCCATAAACTATATCAAAGCTATCAGGATAGTCAGTTAAAGCTGCATATCCTAAAAGATCTCCTGCCCTAACTTTATCTCCCACCTTTAGTCCTTGCTTTACATTGATATGCTCAACACTAAAATTCCACATGCCGATAGGCGGAAGCATTCCTATTATTTGAACTGGAGATATCCATATCTCTCCTTCCAACCCTTTTCCAGGATCCGAGCTAATCGCTGAAATATACCCCTCATATGGAGCATAAATTTCTACAGTATCATTACCGATAAATTCCTTTTTAACATCAAAATAATGTTTCATATTTCTTCTGCTTTCAAGGCCACTTTGGGGCACCACCACATGTCCCTGGCAACTTCTGTATTTGGAAATTTTTTCTATTTTGTCTAAATTAACAAAGTTAGCTACGAGCTTTGGAGGAGGTGTATTTTGAACAGATTTAATAGAGAAAAAAGCAACTGCTATTAAAATCAGGATTAACACTCCAATAATTATCAAAATTTTTCCTACCATATTTTAAGTTAACCAATTCCTATAAGTAATTGTCAAATAATACAGCTGTAACCTGGATTCTGCCAAAATTTTATCAACCATCATTTAGGCTTTACGTTCCCTGGGCTTTTTTCAGTAGCTTTACTACCTCTTCATCAGAGATTTGGGTAAAATCTTTGTACCATAATCCTACTGCTGAAAAATCATAGGGGGTGGCAAGACATACCACTTTATCAACTAATCTTTTTAAACTCTCAGCAGTATCTAAAGCACAAACCGGGCTGGCTAAAACTATCTTTTGGGGATGAAGCTTTTTTACAGCCTCAATAGCTGCCTTGGCAGTAATCCCGGTAGCCATACCATCATCAACTAAAACAGCTGTTCTGTCTTTCAAATCCGGTAAAGGTCTCCCATCCCGGTAAGTTTCTACCCTTCTTTTTAACTCTTCCTCTTCCAGTTGGATGGTATCTTTAATCTCCTCCTCATCTATTCCTAAAACTTCAAGGGTGGTTTGGTCCAGGACTTTCACTCCTCCTTCAGCAATAGCCCCAATACCAAACTCTCTGTTTCCTGATAAACCTATCTTTCTCACCACCAATACATCTAAAGGAGCTTGTAAAATTTCTGCTACCTCAAAACCAATTGGTACCCCTCCCCGGGGCATGGCCAAAACATAAGGATTCTCACCTCTGTACTTTAGAAGTTCAGATCCCAACCTTTTTCCTGCTTCCTGACGGTTTTCAAAAACCATATTTCTTGCCAGCATCTTACCAAAGAGATTTATATCATGAGTTAAACTTAAGTAAGAGCTCTGGAAGACAAATATTCTTCACTTTAACTCTCCACCTTAGAGAAAAAGAGATCAATATCACCATCTACTTCTTTCCAGATACTTTTTACAATCTTGGTATAACTATCAAGCCCATGATAGAGTCGGGATTTTCCTCCCATCTCCTTGGGAAAATCTTTAGAATTTAAAACTACTATATTAAAAACCTCTGATAACTCCCACAGTGGAATGATAAATTTTCCTACCAGCTTCTCATTCATCTTATCTTCTAAAGTATTACCAAGTTCTGGTAAATATCTTTTCCTGACATACTCAAAAAACAAAAAGTGGAGCATTTCATGGGCAATAATGGGTATCCACTCCCACTCTGGGTTCATAGTAATCTGAAATGTCTTATTGTCCACAAACCTTGGACACGGTGGGCTAATGGTAATAAAAGCAATATATTGCCCTTCAGGCCATTTTAATCCTTTAAAAACTTTATCAGCTCGGGTATAGAATAAGGATAATACTTTTTCCCATTTTTGATTAAGTAAGTCAATCTGTCCTTCTAAATAACCATCATGTTCCTCATAAAAATTCTCGATATATTGTTTTAAACGATTATTTCTTTCCTCTTCTGGTAAAAGTTTCAGATCCTTTAAAGCAGGATGCGCTTCCAGAATCATTTTTTGAGCATTACTACCACCAGAGCCATTAACGTCAGGGAAAAATTCAACGACCTTCCAAATATCTAACTCTTTATTAAGAGCAAACTTTAGTTGGGGAAATCTTTTAGCCAAGCTTTTTGAATAACCATTGATTTTTTTCATTAAAACAATTATATCTTAATCTGAGTAAAAGAAAGAGTAGTTCACTTTAGTGATAAGATTAGAGAGTGAAGGTTGCTGTTATCGTTCACCCCAACTCTAAGAAACCCAGGATAGAAAAAGATTTATTAGAAACCCTGCATGTTTATGTTAACCAACCACCTTTAGAAGGAAAAGCTAATAAAGCAGTCATTGATGCTTTAGCAAAACATTTTAGAGTTAGTAGATCTTCTGTCCAGCTTCTTTCAGGATTAAAATCCAAAAATAAGCTATTTGAAGTACAAGATAATCTCTTTATGATTAAAACCATAAAGTAAACTTTTTGAAATTAAGGAAGTTTAGTAGCCTGAGAAATAATCTGTCTTAATTTGGTTCTTGGGAATTTCCATCTTTTGTAAAACACCTTCAAAGGTAGTTACCAGACTATGGGGACCGGAAAGATAGAAAATCCTCTCCTTAAAATCTGTCACTTCTTTCAAAATCATCTTCTCATCAATATACCCCCTCTTCCCCTGCCAGTTTTGAGGAACTTGTTGGAGGTCAGTCAAAGTATAAACAGTCTTTATTGCCAAATCTTTTTCAGCTTGCTCAAAGATGTCTTGGTAAACAATCTCAGAAGAGATTCTATTAGAATAATAGAGCACAATATCTCTCCTTTGTTTAATATCCAAAAGATATTTAATCATGCTTCTAAGTGGTTCCGTTTTCACCAAGGTCTCTTATCAGATGCGGAGGACTATGCTACACAGGCTCTGAAGCGCGCTTATAGGATTGGTGAAGCAGCGAATACATGGTGGTGGCTCAGGGACGGCATGTTTCTTACAACTCACTGGTGGCGTACGGGGATTTTCTCAGGTGGGCTATGGAAGAGGGCAGTATGGCCGTACAGATTTATAGAGAAGCGTTGCAACTCGCGGAGGAGGGACACTATATGCTGTTGAAGCAAGTAGCAGAAGACCGACTCAAGCAAGACCGTATACCATTTCAGGGATTGACTCGGTTTGGGCTTTCTTGATCTATATCCTTGGCTCGATTCCGTTCCGGTTGATCCAGAAGATCCCTCTCAGTAACAGGTGAACCTTCAGGCCGCTCTTGTAGGAGATCTTCGTCAGTGAGGCATTCGTCAGGCCCGATCATGCCTGCTGATGATTTTTCGTAGAGATCAGCCTCTGCGTCGTCCAGTTGCTGGTAGAGGTCTCTGTAGGACTCAAACTCTCTACGTGCTCCTTCAAATAGTTCTTCTATTTCCTTCAGTAGCTCCATCCGTCTTTCTGGTCGGGTATCAAGATATCGAGGCCTACTAGGGCCTTGTGGCACTTCCGACTTCCGTTGCCCCTCGTTTCCTTCCGAGGGGCCTAAATCTATCTGGTGGTCCTGCTCTTTCATACATGTCTTCGGACCTCCTTGCCCACTCGGTGCTGGCATCAGCGCCATTACCGTGTCCGATAGCATATCGCTTGGCAGGCTGATTGTCAAAAACGCCGCCTTTCGCCAGCTGGCGTTGGACGGTCGAGGGAGAATGACATCTTTTCGCAGTCAGGCGGAGATGATATTGCCGAGCAGACTATCAGAGGATGAATGCGGCAAGCGAGCGAAGCGACACCATCTCCGCCTTCTCGTTTGGGCAGCAAACTACCTCTTTCCCTTGTGCTGCAAGGGGGTGGGTGGGAGACGCCGCCACGTTCAGTAATTATTCATGAGGCTTGAGCGGACTATTGCTCTCGCTTTGTTGATCCACGGTTAGGCAGGGGGGGGCCAACTTGCCGTTTTTCTGGTTTACTGGTTTCCCAACATAGTTTGATATTGTTTTGACTGAAATTGAGAAAAGACTGAAGAAATACTCCTTTTTAATAACCAAGAGATAAGCTATACTGGCATACAACACCCCTACCACGATATCAAAAACATAGTGTTCACCAAGGTATACAATGGTAAGCCATACCCCTAAAACATAAGGAAATACCAGCAGTCCCCAACTTTTAAATCTTTTGACAAAGAAAAGCAGTGTCAAAAATGGATATGCCGCGTGGAGTGAAGGCACTGCTGCCACTAAATTGGCTCCCACAAACTTATAGACTGAGGGCAAATCTATTCCCTGGGGGAAACTTAGGAAAACTTTGTCCATAATTTTAAAAACTTCGGGAATAACCCCATATTGACTGGCCATCCAGGGAGGAACAGCCGGGAATAAAACATAAGTAAAAAAGGCGGCATATGAAAGAAGAAGTAAAGCTAAAAAGTAGTCTTTAAAAATTTCTCTACCGGTCAGCCAAAAGATAAAACCCACCAACATGGGGACAATAAAATGGGACATATAGAAGACTGTGGCCACATAGTCATACCAATGAACGAGCTTGTCAGCAAACAGTAAGCTCTGCAGGTCATTAGTAGGGATAGAGCCAAAAATAGCTTTATCAAAATTAATCATCGGAAAAACGTGAGCTTGAGAGATTAACTTGGGAGCCAGCCCTCTTAGATAGTCATAACTGAGTAGTAGCACGATGGGCGCTGACCAATCCCTGATAAATTGTTTAAATTTGCCTAAAAATAAAGTTACCAAAATGGCTACTACAAAGAATTGATCCGGAGAGAAAAAGGAGCGGTGAGAAACTAAAAAAATGCTCACAAAAACAAGATAGGCCACAGACATTAGGACTGCCGCTTTATAAGCTGAATTACTCATGAAGGTTTTACCTCTTTGATAAATTATATCAGAGATTAAACTGGGTAATAATCCTGGTGGTGATATCACCTAGAGCAGCATTAGGTTTTATGACAAATTCCCCTAAGACTTTTTGTTTTAATCTTGTAGGGAGATGATTTTTGAGAGTAGAAAACAGTTCCTTATGAGTTCCGATAAAAACTCCATCCAGTTGCCTGATTTTTCTCCTGACTAAAAATTCCCAAGCCTTTTGGCCAACGTTTTTTAGATGTCCCAAAAGGTGCTCCCTAATATGACGGGATATTTTACCGGGCCTAAATCCCTCCGCCTTGATTTTCTGAGGAACATTTTCCAGAGGAATTTCCTCACTCTCACCCTCAAAACTCCCCATAAAGATGGTAAAAAACCTCGCCTTTTTTCTATCAGCCAAAATTACCAAAAACCTTTTCCTTAAGTTTTCCCTTCTCACCTTAACTCTCTCTTATTTTTGCCTCTAGCATCTCGTCTGAAGCCTCCATACCGTGCTTATCTTTAAGATGCATCCTAGCCAAATTCATGATCTCCTGTTTATCATGGCCCCGGATCATAAAATCATCATCGCTGCATTCAAAAGTTTTTTCTTTATCCATATTTCCACCCCCTTCCAGGCTAAACTCAGCATAAATCACTTCCATGAGAGGCCAGAAAAAACTCTGTAATGAATAGGTAAAGAAGGAAGTTAAAAAGCCAGTTCCTGTTTTAAAAGCTTTTCTAAAGCTCTTTGGGACTGTTTTTCCTGACCTTCTTTATTATGAAGGTAAAAGTGACTGAAAGAGGGAGCCTCTTTGATATATTCAATAGATTTTAAGAACCTTTCCGTCTCCTCCCCCCTGCCCTGAATCCTTTCCCAAAGCTGCTCAAAACTGTCAGGAACAATAAAAACCACTAAAAGATTTGCTATCCCTCGCATAATTTTGGCCAAAGTTTTTACTCCTGCGGCATCTACCCTAATTAAAGACACTCCATTTTTAGAAACTCCTTTTAAACTTTTCCTAGGTATGCCATAAAGATGACCATGGTGCTCATCATGTTCTATGAGATCGTATTCCTTTATTAAGTGGGCCGCATAACTCTGCTGATTTTCCTCAGCCTTTCTTCTCCTCATCCAGACATAAGTACCCTCAGGCTCCCCTTCTCTCCTCTTTCTGGAAGTAGCAGTGACCAGGAAACTGATGATCCCTTTCTTTATCAAAGGTGCCATTAAAGTATCTTTTCCCACTCCTCCGGGTCCTACAATACAGGCTACCGAGGGTAAATTACGATCCTTGATAAATTTTTTGTTACGGAAAACCCCGGGAATAGAAGTTGGCTGGGCTGAAGTTAAAAGATAAACCACAGGCTGATAAAGCAAAACCTCGGGTAAATTTACAGGAAAAGGGGTCTTAGACATGTACCTCCACTTATTTGATGAGAAGTGGTTTTCTCTTTCAGTGGCATAACTAAAAGTTACGCCACCTCAGAAATAATTACTTCCCGGCCTTGGAAAAGGTCTTGAGTCCTACATAAACTGCCGATATTCCTATCAAAGCATAGACCAGGGTGGAAAGGGTTGACCCCTCTCCCAAAATCGCCGATACCAGGTTGGTGTTAAGTAACCCTACCAAGCCCCAGTTTAATCCTCCCACCACCAGCAGTATCATGGCTAACATTCCTAAATTTTGCATTCTCTCACCCCCTTCTTTCACTTACTTCATCATTCCATAACAGAAACATGTTAGCAAGGAGAGAAATTATATGATCTCTACCCTACAGTTGACCAGCCCTTAAAAGTTGTTCTTTTATTTCCTGCAGAGAGCGGGTTTCCATTAAACTCTCCCTTAGTTTCGAAGCTCCTTTGAACCCTCTAACATAGGCTTTAAAAAATTTCTTTAAGATGGCAAAATTCTTAGAATTCCCCCAAGTATCTTCAAACAACTTGGCATGTTCCAGCAAAACTTTTAACTGATTTTCCGAAGTTATCTTTTGCGGATCTACCCGCGAATCAAAAAACCACAAGTTATCAAAAATCCCCCGGCCGATCATTGCCCCGTCTACCCCGAATATTTTACACTTTTCCAATCCATCTCCGTAACTTTCCACATCTCCGTTGCCGATAATTAAAGTTTCTGCTTTCATCTGATCTCTCAGCTGAACCGCTTTCCCAATCTCCTCCCAGTGGGCAGGAACTTTCGATAGCTCTTTAACCGTTCGGCCGTGAATTGTCAGAGCCTGAAGATTTAACTCCAATAAATTGCCAATCCAACTCTCTATCTGGATCTTATCAAAACCTACTCTTGTCTTCACACTCAGTGGCAACTCCCCAGCTCCTTCTTTGGCGGCTAGAATAACCTCTTTTACTAAAACCGGATCTTTAATCATCACCCCTCCGCCCCCAGCTTTCATGACTGATCTATCCGGACAACCCATATTGATATCTACTCCGTCAAAACCTAAGTTTTTCACCAGCTTGGCTGTTTGCAAAAAGTTCTCCGGCTTGCTGCCCCAAATCTGGGCCACCACCGGTCTTTCTTTTTCGCTGAATTTCAACTTGGGCAAAAGCCTGTCTCTACCAGGTGAGCAAAGTCCCTCACAACTTACAAACTCGGTAAAGAAAACATCCGGCTTGCCACAACTAGCCACGATCTGCCGAAAAACGGTGTCTGTGACATCGTCCATAGGTGCCAAGGCAAAAAAAGGTCTTGGTAAGCTTTGCCAAAAGTTTTTCATTTGGGGTATATAATAGCTTAAAATCGGATTTAATGGGAAATTTTATTTGTTTACATTGCCGAAGGCAGGTTCCTATAAATAATTTTATGGGGACTAAACACCGGAATCATTGTCCATATTGCTTGTGGTCCAAACATGTGGACCAAAAACTTCCGGGAGACAGGAAATCTCCTTGCCAGGGAGGGATGGAACCTTTGGGGCTGACTTTCAAGCAAGAGAGATTAGACAAGTGGGGTAAACCCAGGGAGGGAGAGTTGATGATTGTTCATCGTTGTGTCAGATGTGGTAAAATCTCCATCAACAGAATAGCAGCTGATGATTTACCGGAGATAATTTTAGAAGTCTTTAAAAAATCCCAAAATCTGGAGGAAGATCTTAAAGAACAACTAATACCAGAAAACATTAACCTACTGGGCAAAGATTCTGAGGAAAAGATCAAAACCCAGCTCTTTGGGTACCACAATATTGACAAACAATAAGTTTTTGGTGTATCTTTTTATTAGATGAGTGATGCTGTAGCCACAGAAACAGGAACTACCATAGTACCAAACGGTGCTGATTTAACCCCTGATGAATGGTCGCGACTTTCTACAGACGACCAGGTGAAACTAGCCTATGAGTTACGTCAGGTGGAGATGTTTCAAAAAGCCACCAGTGGTCCAAGAAGTAGCACTGCTCACGCACCCATAAGAACCAGTGAGGCTAGTTTTTTAGAACAGCATCAAAAAAATGTTACTGCAATTTGTGCCAAAGTTCACTCAGATGTTTCTCAAGGTCAACCTAACAAACAGGAAGAAGGTATTTGGACCTCCGGCTGGGCCAAGCTAGTTAGAACTGCCAAAGATCAGATGTTCCCAGCTGCTTCAGCAAAAAAACCTCTTTCACCCCAACCTCCTCCTACCCCTACTTCTTTAAGTCAACCAGAGGAAAAGGAAGCAGCTTAACTCTATTACTCTTCTTAACACTTTCTAATTCCTCTGCTATACTAAATCTATGGAATCCACTAGAAAGCTGGCCCGGTCCTTTAAATATGCCTTTGAAGGGATGTATTCCGGGATCAAGACAGAAACCAACTGGAAGATCGGACTTTTAGAAGCTTTCTTAGTTATCCTGGCAGGATTTTACTTTCAGATCACTGGGACAGAGTGGATGATTGTCATCCTTTTAATTGGTTTGGTTTTATCAGCAGAGCTGGGAAACTCTGCAGTGGAAGCCATTGTTGATTCCTTCACCGAGGAACAACACCCCAAAGCTAAACTGGCTAAGGATTTTTCTGCAGGATCTGTAGTTATAGTGATTATTGCCTCAGCTATTGTGGGCCTAATGATCTTTTTGCCCTACCTGTAGCATGGAAAACACCAACCTCTTTTTCCAAATCTTTAATCTAAGCCATCAAAATCCTCTTTTAGATCAGCTAATGGTCTTTGGAGCTGAATATTTGATCTTTATAAGCTATCTTTTAGCCCTACTTTTATTCTTTAAAGCAGGATCCAGTGAAAGAAAAGCCCTGGTTTTAACTGTTCTGGGGTTCCTAATCTCCCAAATTTTAATCAGGGTCATCCACCTCTTTTACTTGGAGCCCAGACCTTTTATCACTTTTCCTATTACCCCTCTAATTAAACATACTGCTGAAGCTTCTTTCCCATCCACCCATACTACCATCATGGCAACTCTTGCTTTCAGCTACATGATCTATCACTCTAAATATACCCTGCTTTTTATCTTCTTCTTGGTCTGGGTAGGGTTTGCCAGGATCTTTGTAGGGGTCCACTATCCTTTTGATATCTTAGGAGGGATGGCAGTAGGACTCTTCTCAATAAGACTAGCCTGGATTTTAAAAAACTTCCTCCAGAAAAAAATATCCAGACTTTAGCCTTACCAGAGGACCTCTGGTAGCCTTAAAATTGACAAATGTTCCACAAAAAACCATAGTAAGTATATGGCGTCAAAAAACTCCGTGAAGCCCTACTCTGAAAACAGCTACTACCACCTCTACAATCGAGGAGTGGAAAAAAGATTAATCTTCCAAGATGAACAAGACTATGTAATTTTCTTGTCCTATCTAAAAAACTACCTTCTTCCTAAAAATAAAAAAGAGCTTTTAGAAAGGTTGTCTAATCCCAACCTTACAGCCAAAGAGAGAGATCAAACATTAAAACTCTTAAAACTTAACAACTTCCATGGAGAGATTACTCTGCTTGCTTATTGCCTCATGCCTAATCATTTTCATCTCTTAGTAAAACAAAAATCCGGAGATGGAATCGATAAGTTTATGAATTCTATTGGAGTTAGATATGCCATGTATTTTAATAGAAAAAACAAACGAGTAGGAGCCTTTTACCAGGATGTTTATAAGGCTGTCCTTATTGATTCAGAACCTCAACTTCTACATTTAACAAGTTACATCCATCGAAATCCCTTAAAAAGACCCTCTCAAAAATTAGCTTCGCAAGAGGTCCTCTTGGAGGCTTGTTTTTCCCAACCTTCTTCCCTACCAGAGTATTTAGAACAGAGAAAAACAGAGTGGGTACATCCAGAAGAAATAATAAGTTTTTTTTCTAAGGCCAACCCTCAGCTTTCTTATCAAGCATTTATAGAACAAGCCGAGGAAATCTCACCTCTGGAAGCAATTACCATTGATTATGTATAATCCTCTCTAAGTATGACTATCAAAATCAACAAGAAACAAACCTGGACCATGGGGAAATTTATGAAACAGGCCTGGGAAACCGCCGATTTACAACACTTTGGTAAGCCCATCAGCTATGATAACAATACCTATTACCTCACCATCCATGATTCCCAGAAAAAAATCCAGGGAGCTTTAGTTTGTAAGGAATCAGCAGGAGTCATCAGAGTAAGCGAACTTATCATTGCTCCTGATCATCAAAGACAAGGTCTGGGAAAACAACTGATGCTAAAGGTGGAAAAGCTGGCTAAACAACATGAAGTCCATAAAATTTATTTAGAAACAGGGAAAGATTGGGAAGCAGTAAAGTTTTATCAATCCCTAGGCTATCAAATTACTGGTCAACACCCTAAACATCACTTTAAACAGGACTTTGTTGTATTTAGTAAATTCCTTTAAAAATTTATTTAGGGGCTGTCTTTGAAATTCTTTGAAGAGCTAGGATATAAGCTGCTGTTCTTAAATCAACATCCTTCTCTTCCTTAATTTTCCAAACTTCCTCAAAAGCTGCCACCATCTTCTCTTTTAACTTTTTATTAACCTCATCTTTAGTCCAGGACTCATTATTCATATTTTGATACCACTCGAAGTAAGAAACAGTAACTCCACCAGAGTTTGCTAGCACATCGGGTACTACCACAATACCTTTTTTGTTTAAAATCTCATCTGCCTCGGGAGTTATTGGACCATTAGCCATCTCTACCACCACCTTGGCCTGAATTTTGGAAGCATTTTCCTTATTAATCACCCCTTCTAAAGCTGCAGGAACTAAGATATCTACCGGAAGTTCCAAAAGCTCCTCATTAGAAATAGCCTTACCAGAGGACCTCTTGGAGGCATAATCTGGAATTGAACCTCCCATCTTTTTGAAAACCTCCACCTCTTTAACATCAATGCCTTTTTCAGAATAAATTCCCCCTTTGGAATCAGATAAAGCTATAATTTTATAACCTTTTTCTTGAAGTAGGGCTGCCATATGGGCTCCCACATTTCCAAACCCCTGAACAGCTACAGTTAAAGGCCTCCTCAACCCCATCTTTTCCACCAGCTGTTCTGTCACAAACAATCCTCCCCTCCCTGTAGCCTCTTCTCTCCCCTCAGAACCACCTTTTCCCAAAGGTTTCCCTGTCACTACTGCTCTCAATTGATTTTCAGTATATTCATTTTTTACTTTTGCCTTTTGACTTTTGACTTCTTTGACATATTCATCTCCAAACCACTCCATAATTTGACCATTAGTGTTAACATCAGGAGCAGGCACATCAACCTCGGGACCAATATTGGGAGTAAGTTCTTTAGCAAAACTTCTGGTCAATCTCTCCAGTTCAGCTTTGGATAAAGACTTAGGATCCACCTCAATTCCCCCTTTTCCTCCTCCAAAAGGTACATCACACACAGCATTTTTAATCATCATCCAAAAGGCTAAAGCCTTCACCTCATCCATATCTACCTCTGGGTGATATCTTAGACCTCCTTTATAGGGACCTCTCCAGTTGTTGTACTGAACTCTGTACCCATCAATCATTTCCAGCTCTCCTGAGTCTTTTTTAAAAGGCAGGCTTACTTGAATGGTTCTTTCGGGAACAGAGAGGATTTTTAAAAGATCCGCAGATAATCCCATGATTTTGGCAGCTTTTTCCAACAAAGTTATAGCTGAAGTAAAAGGATTTTGTTTCATCTTTCACCTTTCCAGGCTTTCATCACCGCCTCAGCCACTGCCTGAGCCACCCTTTTATCCAGTGTATTTGGAATAATATTTTCTGCGTTAGGTTTTTCCACTAACCCTGCTAGAGCATAGGCTGCCTCAAGCTTCATCTCCTCGGTAATTCTATCAGCTCTCACCTCTAAAGCCCCTTTAAAGAGCCCTGGGAAAGCCAGGACATTGTTAATTTGATTGGGATAGTCAGACCTTCCCGAAGCTACAACATATGCCCCACCCTTTTTGGCCTCCTCAGGCATAATCTCAGGAACAGGATTAGCCAGGGAAAAAACAATGGCTTTGCCTGCCATCAGTTTGATATCATCAGCAGTTAAAAGGTTGCCTTTGGAAACCCCGATAAAGACGTCCGCCCCCTTTAAAGCCTCCTTTAAATCTCCGGACTTTTTATTCTTATTAGTGATCCTCGCCAAGTTTTCCTTATATTTATCCAGGCCCTCTCTTCCCTCGTAGATCAACCCCTTGCTGTCTGCCACCAAAATATCAGCCACTTTTCCTGATAACAATTTTGCTGTTGCAGATCCTGCTGCCCCGGCTCCCGAGATCACCACTTTGAGGTTCTCCATCCTCTTTCCCACTACCTTAGCGGCATTTATGAGCCCTGCCAAAACCACCACTGCCGACCCGTGCTGGTCATCATGCATCACGGGAATTCCTAAATCTTGCAGTCCTTCCTCCACTTCAAAACAGCGGGGAGCGGAGATATCTTCCAAATTGACTCCTCCAAAAACCGGGGCTAAAGCTTTAACAATACTGATGATCTCCTCCACCTCCTGAGTATTTAAACATATGGGGAAAGCATCCACCCCTCCCAGCTCTTTAAAGAGTAAAGCTTTCCCTTCCATCACCGGCAAGGCTGCCTCAGGCCCGATGTTACCCAAACCTAAAACTGCTGAACCGTCCGTTACTACCGCCACGGTGTGTCCTTTAATAGTGTAATCCCAAACCAGCTCTTTATTTTCAGCAATTACCTTAGAAACCTCTGCTACCCCTGGAGTGTAGGTTAAAGAAAGGTCCCGATTCTCCTCAAGCTTGACCACTGATTTGACCTCAATTTTCCCCCGGTGCTTTCGATGAAGCTCTAAAGCCTCTTCCTTTAAATCCATAACTCAACTACTCTAGCAAAACCAAAGAGAGTAGACAATATCTTATTTTTAGCTTCTTATTTTAGCCCTGAAGAATTTTTAAGAAAGGTGTGGTATTTTTTAAAGGGGCAATGATTTGCAGGTTATACCTTTCCTTTTGGAAAAGCTCCCGGGCTACCTCCTGAATCTCCTCGGGTGTCACGGCATCAATCTTTTTCATGTAATCATCAAATGTCTCAAGCTCCCGCTCCAGAATATATTCCACCCCAAAGTGTTCCGCTAAAAAGTTTGTTGATTCGGACCTGAGAGCCAACCTTCCCCTTTCCATCTCCTTGGCTTTTTTCAGCTCGTCCGGAGCAACCTTGGCAGTTTTTATCCTTTCCAGCTCCGAAATAATCACCTCTAAGGCCTCTTCCACTTTCTCCAGCTTTAGTCCACCATAAACAGCAAAAAAACCGGTATCCTGGTAAGGATTGTTAAAGGCTATGACATGATAAGCTAGCCCCCTCCTCTCTCTTACCTGGAGAAATAACCGGGAAGACATTCCCTCCCCTAAAATAACCCCCAAAAGACGCAGGGCAAAACGGCGGCGGTCTAAGCGAGAAAAGCTTTCTACCCCCAATATCAGATGAGCCTGATCAGTTTGCTTGTATGAAATGTGAACTTTAGGTTTTTGCTGCTCAGTTTTTTGATAAGGGAGAAAAGTGTTTGCTGAGCGTGGACGAAGATCGGAAAAATAAGCCTGGGCTACCTCTTTGATATGGGCAGGAACATTTCCGGCATAAACCAAAACCATATTTTGCGGAGAGTATAGGGATCCCATGTAACTTATAAAATCCCGGCGTTTTAAAGTGCCGATGACCTCTTCCTTCCCCCCCACCTCCAATCCCAAAGGTTGGTTCCCAAACTGAAGCTGCTCATACAAATTCCAGATATAAATCCCAGGGTTATCCTTATGCATACGAAGTTCTTCCGTAATGACTCCCTTTTCCCTCTCAATTTCTTCTTCGGAAAAAAGCGGTTCAGAGAGCATGGAAGAAAGAATATCTGAGGCAAGTTCCAGGTGTTTGGTGGCGGATTTAATCCAATAAAAGGTGATCTCCTTGTCGGTAGCAGCGTTGTTGATGGCTCCCACACCGTCTATCAAATTAGAGATCATCTCTGAAGTGGGGTACTTTCTTGAACCCTTAAAGAACATATGTTCTAAAAAATGGGAAATACCGTTGATATTTTTAGTTTCATATCTTGAACCGGCCCCCACTGCTACTAAAGTTGTGACAGATTTTAAAGTGGGTATATCAACAGTAACTAAAGTCAGGCCATTTTTCAAGGTAGAAATCTTATACATCAAAGTAGTCTAACAGAAGAAGACAAGATAAAACAATATTTTATTTAACAAGCAAGCTAGCCTAAGAAAACTTTTTCTAGTGATATCTTCTGCATTTTAATTTTTCTGGCATTAAATCTTCCTTAGTATATTTTTGATAGTTTTCTCCATAACCTAAACTTTTCATAAGCTTAGTAGAAGGGTTTCTTAGATTCATAGGAATAGGTAGACTGCCATACTTTCTAACATCTTCCAAAGCTTTCATATAGGCTTCATAGGCCGATCTATCCTTTTTGGCTTGGGAAAGATAAACCACTCCTGCTGCCAAATTCTCCTGGCATTCCGGCAAACCCACTTGCTGGCAAGCTTGAAAGACAGCGTTAGCTACCACTAAAGCAGTTGGGGAAGCTACATCTTCCGAAGCAAAAACCACCATCCTTCTGGCAATAAACAGAGGGTCTTCCCCTGCTTCCACCATCCTGGCTAAATAATAGAGAGCAGCATCGGTATTGGAAGCCCTCATGGATTTAATAAAGGCAGAAATAGTGTTGTAGTGTTCATCACCATGCTTATCATAAGATAAAGCCTTCTTCTGGACTGCCTCCTCAATGTTCACTTTGTTTATCACCACCACATGTTTTATGCCTCCACCCCGGGGGTGGCAAGCTAAATTAACAGCAATTTCTAAAGTGTTTAAAACCTGACGGGCGTCACCCCCTGACACCTCCAGTAAAAAATCCAAAGCTTCCTCTTCTAACTTTACCCTAAATTTTCCCAGACCCTTTTCCTTATCTTCCAAGGCCCTTTTTGTTAATTCTTCCAGTTCACTTTTTTCCAAGGGTTTTAAAGTTAACACCCTGGTCCTGGATAAAAGAGGGCTGATAACTTCAAAGCTAGGATTTTCCGTGGTAGCTCCAATAAAGATTACTGTTCCTCTTTCTACATGAGGAAGTAGGGCATCTTGCTGGGCTTTACTAAATCTATGGATCTCATCAATAAAAAGAAT
>JAUSJM010000013.1 GCA_030647265.1 bacterium | reverse complement strand
AAAGACGCTTTATTATTATCAGTTTACTGGACCTAAGCCCCCTTTTTCAGATCGTAACCGCTTTAAAATTAATGATTTTAGCCATAATCCTAAAGTTGTAGAGGTTATCTGTTACTGCCTCATGCCTAATCACTTTCATCTCCTAGTTAGGCAGCTGCAAGATAACGGTATTTCGGAATTCATAGGAAAAGTACTGAACAGCTATACTAAATATTTCAACACTAAGCATACAAGAGTGGGACCACTATTCCAGGGAGTATTTAAAACAGTTTTAATAGAAGATGAGATCCAACTGCTTCATGTTTCTCGTTATATTCACCTTAATCCTTATGTGAGTGAGTTGGTTCAAGAATTGAAGCTTTATCCTTACTCATCTTACCAGCACTTTATAGATGTTGATCATGATCAGTTATGTGTAGCGGATTCTGTTCTAAACAACTTTAAAAATAGTAACGATTATAAGGATTTTGTTGGAGGGCATGGAGATTATGCTAAGGAGCTAGAGATTATGAAACATCTACTGCTTGAGGAGGAATAATTTATCTAACCTCGGGGGTTAGATATTATTGAAGAGGGCTGGAGTTTATGATGCTTTGTATTTCAAAGTGACCAATCTCTGTTCTATAGCCTGAAGTATTTCTACTAACCCTATACTGCTTTTTCCATAATTTTCCTTTAAAGGTGTATGTATTGTTAAGATCTAATCTAAAAACCCAGGAATTGGGATTTACTAAGCTGTTTACTAGTTGAATTTTATAGCTTGGGTCATTGGTATCCTGAAGGAAACGAGTTTTAATACTATCTGGACAAGGATTCTTTTCACAGACAATTTTGTTTTCTACTTCAATTAACTTCCCTCTTATCACAACGTCTTAGGAAGATGTTAGAGGTAAATTAGAGCCTTCAACAACACTATTATCAAAAAAGTATTTAACATTGTGAACACTTTCATAATTTTGATTTTAGCACAGGATTAAATGAGGGTTTTGCCGGCTAGACCATAGATTTGGAAGTCAGAAAGATATCCCGGGATCTGAATGGGCCAGGTGAGGACTACCACATAAAACCCGGGGCTGAAAAAAGAGCGGCCTGGCCAGTGATAAAAGAGAGCAAAAGAGATGGCAAAGACGAGCCCGATAATAAAGTAAATGATGGCAAAAGTGGTCAGTTTCTTTTCCAATTAAACTTATTCCTTTTCTTTAGTTGAGATGATAGTGGCGGCAGCTACCCTCTCCCCTGCCTTACCACCAGGCAGGCCTTCTCTCATCCTCATTAGTATCACTCCTTGGGTCTGTCTTTGTAAAGTGGGGACATCTTTAATATTGATCTTGATGATCTGTCCTTTATTGGAGGTCAAAACTAAAGTGTCTCCGTCTTTGTCTACCAGTTGGGCTGTCACAATGGCCCCGGTTTTTTCTGTCACCTGGGCAGCCTTTACTCCTTGTCCCCCCCTCCCCTGCCTGCTCCAGGCAGAAACTAGAGTTTTCTTGCCTAGCCCGTTGGCCATAATTACCAACAACTGATCTGCTTTAGGATCATGGATTTTATTAAGAGAAACAACACTGTCCTCTTTGCCCAGCTTGATGCCTCTCACTCCTGAAGTATCACGGTGAGTGGGACGGACACCCTTTTCTGAGAATTTGATGGATTGCCCGAGTTTGGAAATAATAATCAACTCATCTTCCCCGTTGGTGGGAGTCACCCAGCCTAAGGTGTCCTGGCTGTCTAACTTAATGGAAATAAGCCCGTTTCTTCTGATAGAAGCATACTCCTCAATGGGAGTTTTCTTAACATTACCTTCTTTAGTACACATAAAGAGAAACTTTATCTTATCCTTTTGTCTTAAAGTTAAGATGGCAGTGATCTTTTCTCCCTGATCAATATTTATAAGGTTAACAATGGCCTGTCCTTTAGCTATTCTGGAAGCCTCGGGAATTTCCCAGACCTTGAGTTGAAAAGTCCTGCCCTTATCGGTGAAGAAAAGGATGTTGTCCAAAGTTTGGGTGAAGAAGATATGGCTCACAGCGTCTGCTTCCTTGGTGGTAATACCGGAGACTCCTTTACCACCCCGGGCCTGAACGCGAAAAGTGCTTGGTTGTTGTCTTTTGATATAACCGCCATCAGTGATAGTGACAATGGTTGGTTCATCAGCAATGAGATCTTCTTCAGAAAACTCTCCCACTTTTTGTTTGTAAACCCTGGTTTTCCGGTCATCCCCGTATCTTTCCTTAACCTTAAGCAGTTCATCTTTAATAACTTTAAGAATTTTTTCCGGGTGGGCTAAAAGATCTTCCAAATAAGCGATGGTTTCCCGGATCATCTTTAGCTCGTCCTCGATTTTTTGTCTCTCTAAAGCTGCTAAGCGGCGAAGCTGCATATCCAAGATGGCTAAAGCCTGGAGCTCACTTAATTTAAACCTGGTAATCAAGTTTACTTTGGCTTCATCAGCATCCTTAGACTTTTTGATGGTTTCAATGACAGCATCAATGTTATCAACAGCGATCTTTAAGCCTTCCAGAATGTGTTCCCGGGCTTTGGCTTCCGAGAGTTCGAATTCCGATCTTCTCCTAACCACTCGCTGTCTGTGGGCAACAAACTCTTCTAGGACGTGCTTTAAGGACAAGAGACGTGGCACTCCGTCCACCAAAGCCACTGTATTAACGTTAAAGACAGATTGCATGGCGGTGTGTTTAAAAAGGTTGTTTAAAAGGGATTGGGGTTTGGCGTCACGCTTGAGTTCGATGACTACCCTCATGCCCCGCCTGTCTGACTCGTCACGTAAGTCTGCTATGCCTTCGATCTTTTTTTCTTTGTGCAACTCGGCAATTCTGGTGACCAGGTTGGCTTTATTTACCTGATAAGGGAGTTCAGTGATGATGATGTCAAACCTGCCATTTTTAGCCTCTTCAATCTCTGCTTTGGCCCGCATGACAATCCTCCCTTTCCCGGTGGCATAGGCATTTAAGATCTCGGAATGATCATATATTGAACCCCCGGTTGGGAAGTCAGGACCCTTGATAAACTGCATAAACTCCTCTACATTGGCTTCACTGGTAAATTTAGGTACTAGGTCGGAGGCACTAGGCAGTACTTCTCCATCTTTTACTCGCCTCGCAGAGTCGGCGAAGCGGGCCTGTTGCCCTGCTTTGTCGGCAGGTAAGCTCTTGCCTGTTTCCTTAGTGGCCCGGTCAATCATGTAAACCAAAGCATCTATGACCTCACCTAGATTGTGAGGAGGGATTTGGGTAGCCATGCCTACAGCAATTCCGGAGGCCCCGTTAAGTAAAAGATTAGGGATTACTGAAGGCAGCCAGACCGGTTCTTGGGTGGTGCCGGAGTAGTTGTCGATGAAATCAACAGTATCTTTGTGGATATCTCTTAAAAGCTCATCAGCAATAGCAGAAAGCCTGGCTTCGGTGTACCTCATGGCAGCCGGAGAATCTCCATCTACTGAACCAAAGTTACCTTGGCCATCAACGAGCATGTACCTCATGGAAAAATCCTGGGCCATTCTCACCATGGCATCATAGACCGGGACATCACCATGGGGGTGGTAGTTTTTCAAAACTTCACCCACTACAGCTGCTGATTTTTGATGCCTCGAGGTATGATGTAATCCTTGCTGGGACATGGCATAAACAATCCTTCTCTGGACCGGTTTTAGGCCATCCCGGACATCAGGAAGAGCCCGGGCTACAATGACAGACATGGCATAGTCAAGGTACGACCGTTTCATCTCATCAACTATTGGTACTAGCTCCACTTTTCCGATGTTAGACATAGAAGTTAAGGCAAGAAAAACGCCCTGTTGGGCATAGTTATTGTACCTTTTTTAAGATAAAAGCGCAAGCTTTTTCAGCCCAATTTGAGGCTAATTTGAATTAGTTTTTTTATTAGTTCCTCAAAACTGATTCCTGCTGCTTTGGCTGCCTTGGGAAATAAACTTTCTGGAGTCCAACCAGGAATAATGTTAACCTCTAGTACATAGGGAATTAGCCTGCCACCTCCGAGGTGGAAAGCTAGATCTGAGACTATGAAATCTATCCTATAATGATCAGAATTTTCATCCGAATACTTTTTCTACTGCTTCATTGAATTTTCTGCCCCGATCAAATTCATTTTGGAAGAGGTTAAAGGAAGCTGCTCCTGGAGAGAATAAAATAACATCTCCGTGTTTTAAAATGTCTTTAATATCCCTTAAAAGTTTTTCTAAATTATTATAAATTCCCATATTTTGATCTGCTGACTGATGCCCGATGGATTTTAACATCTGTAGTATTTCTTCTGTAGCTGTGCCTTCCAGGAAAAAGACCGCCTTGGCATATTTATTGATGGTTTGGGCCATCTCCTCATAAGGTAAATTTTTATTCACTCCCCCGGTGATTAAAATAGAGTTGGGTAAACTTTTTAAAGCTTGGATAGTAGCATCAGGGTTGGTAGCAGCGCTGTCGTTGTAGATTCTCAGATCCCTTTTGCTGTAAATAAGCTGCAATCTGAACTCAACTCCAGGAAAATTTTCTAGAGCCTCCAAGAGGTCCTCTTGCGAAGCTAAACTGATTTTTTGAGAGACAGCCAGGGCAGCTGCTATATTAGCAAGGTTATGTTCTCCCGGCAGTTTTGGCTGGAATTCAGCCGGCAGGTCAGATGGTGAAAACCTGATGATCTGTCCTTCGAGCCCTTGAAGAAAATTATTGTTGTCCACAACTTTGTCACCACTTTTAATGAATAAGAAATCTTCCGGTTTTTGATGCTGGGCAATGACTCTTTTGGCAGCAGTATATTGTTCTATAGTTTGATAGTAGTTTAAGTGGTCGGGAAAAATATTGGTAATCACTGCCCATTTGGGAGAAATCTGATGTTCCTCAAAGGCTTCCAACTGGAAAGAAGAGAGTTCTAAAATCACTAAAGTGTCTTTTTTTACCATAGGGATGGTATCTAAAACACTTTTACCGATATTACCGGCAAAAACTACACTTCGACTCGCTAACGATTGCTCAGTGCAAGCTTCTTTTAGGGCCTCATAAATTAGCGAAGCAGTGGTGGACTTGCCCTTGGTTCCGGTAACTCCGATAATCTGCTCAGGTTTAATAAACTGTAGAAAAATTCCCATGTCCATCTCTACCCTCTTACCTGATTTTTCAGCATAAATCCTATAGGGGTTATCAGGTTTTAAGGAGGGGTTTCTGATGATAATATCTGCCCAATCTAAGTCTTCATAACGGTGCTCTCCCAAAACATATTCAATCATAGGAAATTCCTTCAGCTGATCTAAGGATGGCTGAAGTTCTCCGGCTGTTTTTATATCGGTGACTTTGACTTTGGCACCTAATTGGGTAAAAAACTTAGCTGACCCCACTCCCCCCTGGTTTAACCCCAGACCCAGGATGAGCACCTTTTTATTTTTGAAATGATTTTCCGACATTTAAACGATAACCCTCCTGGTTGATGGTACCAGATGAACCAAAATCTCGTAAGGGATGGTCTGGCAAATTTTAGCGTTGTTAAAAACCGAGTTTTTATCTTCAGTATGGTTGGAATAGACCACAACCTCCTGCCCCAACTCAGGGTTTTTTACCTTGGTAATATCTACTGCAGTAATGTTCATGCTCACTTTTCCAGTGATAGGACATTCTACACCATCTATCATCCCAAATCCTTTGTTTGATAATCTTCGGTCTACTCCATCAAAATAACCAATGGGCAAAAGTCCCAAGGTAGTTTCCTTTTTAGCAATGTAGGTTCCGTCATAACCTACCCTTTCCCCTTTAGCGATGGTTTTAATTTGGGCAATATGGGTGACAAGCTTTAATACTGGTTGAAGCCTGGTCACCTTTTCTGAGGGTGGAATTCCATATAAAGCACGTCCGCTTCTGGCAAGGTTGGTAAATTGGGTAATAATCTTCCTAGCCTCAGGATTTAGCAACCCTTCGGAAGCTGTGAGATGGGACCACTTTAAATTAAAACCTGCCATCTTTACCATCTGCCGGGCTCTTTTAAAATTTCCCACCTGTTTTAGAAAGAGAGGATCTCGGGTATTTTTGGCGGAAGCAAAGTGGGACATTAAACCTTCCACTTTAAGATTTGTTAATTTCTTTATCTCCTTTAAAAACTGGGGCAAATCTTTTAAAGGAACACCCAGGCGGTGCATGCCGGTATCCACCTTGATATGAACTTTAGCATCCCACTGATAACTGTTTAAAATCTTGGCCATCGTGAGATCATAAACAGCAAAAGTAAAGGGCAGTTTTTTAACCTTGAAGTTTTGGGGATTGGTATAGCCCATGATTAAAATAGGAGTTTTTACTTTGGCTTTTAATAGCTGATAAGCTTCATAGAGGCTGTCCACACAAAAATATGGAGCCTTCTCCGGGTCAAGGATTTTTGCTGCCTCGATAATCCCGTGCCCATAAGCGTTGCTTTTTAAAACGGGAGTAATTTTTAGCTTCGGGCTGAGAGAGGATAGATAATGATAGTTGCTGGTTAGTGCTGACTTAGAAATCTCAATTTTATTTAAAGTGAGGTATTCTTTTTTGAAAAGCTTTAAAAGGTTGTTAAACATAAGCTATTGGTTTACAAATCCTCTGGCTATCTTATCAATATCCCCTGCCCCCATAAAGATGATGATGTCATAATCTGAAGCTTCATGATGGAGTGTTTCTTTAATCTTTTCTTTTTCTAAATATCGGAAGTTAGGTTTATTGACAGCTTCTACTAACTCCTGACTGCTTACCAAACCAGTGTCTATTTCTCTGGAGGGGTATATATCCAAAAGATATGTTTTATCTACAGGAACATTACTTAATACTTTTACAAAATCAGTAAATAAAGCCTTGGTTCGGGAAAACATATGGGGTTGGAATACCAGAAGAATTTTCTTGTCAGAGAACTTCTCTCTGGCTGCTTTTATGGTTAGCTTAATTTCTGTGGGGTGATGGCCGAAGTCAGAGTAGATCTCTGTTTTACCTACTTTTCCCAAGTATTCAAACCTTCTGCCGGTCCCCTGGTAAGAACTGAGGCTTTTTTTGATAATTTCCGGGTTAATTCCTAGGGCTAGACCCAGTTGGTAAACAGCAGATGCATTTAGGATGTTGAATTGTCCCAACACCTGAAGTGGAAAATCGATAAGTTTGTCTGAATAGTCAATTATTTTCGTGTTCCCACTCGACGAGTGGGAAGCTAAAACTTCTTTTACTCCTGAGTTTGCCAGGTTAGCAATAATTGTTTTTTTAGTTTGGGAAAGAAATTTCTGGAAACTTTTTTTGTAGTCAGTAAAATCTTTGAAAAACTCAGGGTGATCCATTTCAACAGAAGTTAGAATGGTGATATCCGGATGGCTGGCTAAAAAATTATCACTAAACTCGTCAGCTTCAGTAATAAAATATCCTTCGACTCCGCTCAGGACAGGCTTCCCTTTTCCTATTCTGTAATTAGTACCCCACTGAGGAATAACTGACCCCAGCTCCACAGTTGGATCAAATTTAGCTTCTTCTAAAAGTAGACTGCTCATCGCTGTGGTAGTGGTTTTCCCATGGGTACCACAAATAGCAATAACAAACTTATCTTTTTCCAAATATTTTCCCATAAATTCCTGCCAGGTAAGAACTTCCAAACCTCTCTTCTGGGCTTCCAAAAGCTCGGGATTATGGGGATCTAAAGAAAAAACTGCCGGAGTGGTAGCTAAAATATTGACACCTTTTAAGTGTTTTGGTGAATGTTCAATAAAAATTTGTTCTTTAGGAAAAAATTTTAGGAAGTCAGCTTGAGGGTCTTTGTCACAGCCACTGATCTTATATCCCTGAGCTTGAGCAATGGCAGCAGCAGCTGATGTTCCGCTTCCCCCGATCCCTAAGAAATGTACATGCTTCATTAGTGGTATTTTAGCTTATTTGGACAAGAAATGGTGAGATTTAAAATATCTAGGCTGCCTCGCCCCGGGTTTTCTGCTGATTAAGGCTAATAACTGGGGATTTGTCTTCTGGAGGAGTAAGCCCTAGGGAGTGATAGATGTTGTCGTAAACTTTTCTTACCTCCTCATATTTTTGGGACGGGATTGATGATTTCAAGTATGAGTAATCAGGAATATCAAAAAAGTCTAAACAACGGTTCGTGATTTCTTCTTCTGGCTGATCGTCGGAAGTAGCCTCTCCATAATAATCATCTTCTTTGGATTCCAGATCTGTAACAACTCTATTAACTCTCTTATTGATTTGACCATATGTAGGGTCAATAAAATAAATTTTTCCGTCTGCTCCAAGAAAATGTAGATGGGCGTGTATAATCTTGAAATTGGCAATTTTTTCATGGTCTTTTGGTGTATCGGTAACAGAATAAATATTGGGCACATTTGAAGAACGGGACATGATCTTTAAACCAATTTCCGGACCAAAATGTTGTTTGATAGCCTGAAACATAATAGCGCATGTCAAGGCGCAGAAACCTGAGCCTGTAAAAACGTCAAGTTCTCTTACTTGATTTATTTGAAAATGCGGATTGGGAGAGCGAAAAGAACCAAGCTGCCAGAAGAATTTTCTACCCGTACCCACCAAATCTCCATAGTCAGTTAGAGCATTTAAAAAATTCCACTGGTGTTCTTTAATCCACTCTCGGAATTTTGGCAGATCAAGTGGTTTTTCGTGGAAAAATTCACTCAGGTAATCTTCTGGAACCAGATCTTTAGACATCTAAAATAGCCTGCTTGGCGTTGTTTTGGATGAACTTCTTTCTGGGGGGAACCTCTTGCCCCATCAACATGGAGAAGACTTCATCAGCCAAAACTGCATCTTCAATGGTGATTTGCTTTAAGACCCTGTTTTCGGGATTCATGGTAGTATCCCAAAGCTGTTCCGGATTCATCTCTCCCAGACCCTTATAGCGCTGGATGGTGATGCCGTCAGTTTTACCGTTGCCTACTTGCTTTAATATCTGATCCCGTTGCTCATCGGAGTAAGCATAATAAGCGTTTTTAGATTTTTGAATCTTAAAGAGGGGCGGTTGGGCCACATAAATATACCCCTTCTCAATCAACTCCGGTAAATACCTGAAAAAGAATGTTAGCAGAAGGGTTCGAATATGGGCTCCGTCTACATCAGCATCGGTCATGAGAATGATCCGGTGATAACGGGACTTAGAGTAATCTACTCCATCCCCAATTCCTGTCCCCAGGGCGATAACCAGATATTTTATTTCCTCAAACTCTAAAATCTTATCCAGTCTGGCTCGCTCTGTATTGAGAATTTTTCCTCTTAAGGGCAAGATAGCTTGAAACTTTCTGTCTCTTCCCTGCTTGGCAGATCCTCCGGCAGAATCACCTTCTACCAGATATAACTCGGAAACAGAGGGATCTTTTTCCTGACAGTCGGCCAGCTTTCCGGGCAGCGAGCCTCCTTCAAAAGCTGATTTTCTGAGCACTGCGTCTTTGGCAGCCCGGGCAGCCATTCTGGCCCTGGCAGCAGTGATGACCTTCTCCATAATCTTTCTGGCTTCAGAAGGATTTTCCTCAAAGAAGGTATCCAAACCTTCCTTGGTTACCTGGGAAACAATAGGACCTACCTCAGCGTTGCCTAACTTTTCTTTAGTTTGAGATTCAAACTGCAGTTTGTCAGAGTCCATTTTAATAGTCACTATAGCGGTAATGCCTTCCAAGGTATCATCGCCAATTAAATTTTCATCTTTTTCTTTAAGGTAACCTGACTTTCGGGCATAATCGTTGACTGACCTGGTTAAAGCTGTCTTAAAACCGGTCAGATGGGTACCTCCTTCCCCGGTGTTTTGCACATTGGCGTAGGATTCAACAGTGGGATTAAAGCTGTCCGAGTATTGAATGGCCACTTCCACATCAATCTCATCAATAGAGCGGTGCAGATAAATAGGCTGGTGCAACCCCCCCTTATTTTTGTTGATGTGTTTGACCAAGGCAACGATTCCTGAATCAAAGTAGTAGTGGGTTTCCCTGTTGACCCTTTCATCATAAAGATGGAAGTATAAACTAGCTACGAGATATGCTCTGTTTTTAACCTGTTTTAGAACCATCTCCAGCTTGGGCTCTAAAGCCTGCATGATCTCCGGGTCGGCTTTAAAAGTGGTTCTGACCCCATGTTTGGTGTTCCAGGGAAAGTAGTAACTGTAATCTTTAGGATGATCAGTTTCCGTCATCTCCCTAACAGTAAATTTAGGTTTTCCCTGGTGGTATTCCTGGAAGTAGGTTTTTCCCTCACGTCTGGTTTCTACCCTCATGTAATCGGAAAGGGCGTTCACCGCTGAGGCTCCTACTCCATGCAGCCCTCCGGAAATTTTATAAGCACCTTCTCCAAACTTGCCTCCGGCATGGAGAACAGTCATGGCTACCTCCAAAGCAGATTTCTTAACTTGGGGATGTATTTCCCAAGGGATTCCTAAACCATCATCGGCTACAGAGATGTAGTTATCTTTATGGAGGGTAATCCAGACATGAGAACATCTGCTGGCTAAAGCTTCATCGACGGAGTTGTCAATGATCTCCTTGATCATGATCCAAAGTCCCCGCTCATCGGTTGAGCCTATATACATTCCCGGCCTTTTTCTGACTGGTTCTAACCCTTCCAGGACCTGGATCTCTTTGGCTGAATATTGTGGTGCTTTATTTGGCATAGTGTTTCTGAGTCTTTCTGACATCAGTTTAGCAGCTTAAGCTATTTTATGCAAGAATGTCATAAAAGATTAGGTTGTTCTAAAGCTCTAATCAAGGCATTTTTAGCATGAGGTGCTCCAGGATAGCTCTAATGCTGATATTTTGTTCTTTCCACTTCTCCGCTTGAAGAAGGTCTTTTAGAAAACTCTGGATAGTTTCTGCCTTCCACCTCGGAGGTGGATTTGTATTGACACCTAAGGATTTTTCTAGAAGTTTGTGCCTGAAGTAGATAATTAAATTTAACAAAAACTCCTCTTTTTCTTTGAGTTTTTCAACAAAAACAAAACGTTCTTCCAGGGAAGATTTTAAAAGTTTTTCTATCTCTAAAGCCTCTTTTTCAGAAAGATTCTTTTGTTGGGAAGAAGCTTTTTCCGGGTAAGAAATCCGGCAGCGGGAGAGGATTGTCGGTAAAAAGACATCTTCTGAAGATGCTCCTAAGATGATAAGGGTTTCTTCCGGCGACTCCTCCAGAGTTTTTAAAAAAGCATTTTGAGCTTCCAAAGTTAAGTGATCTGCTGATATTAAAACTACAGCATGACCTCTGGCTTGATAAGGTTTTAAGCTTAAAAACTGCTGGATCTGCCGAACTTGCTCTATTCCCAGCTTCTCCTCTTCCCCCAACCATAAAAGATCAGGATGATTTTGTTTAAATCCTGCTTCCAAAAGCATCTTTTCTGCTTCCTGCTGGCGTTCCTTCGTATTTGCATAAACGAGAATAGTTGAAATCATGAGGTGATTATATCAGACTAGTCTCCCCTTCCTCATTGACACCTTAAAAAAAATCTGGCCATAATAAAGTTAGGTCCCGGGTTCTGGGAAAGTTTTGTCATGGCACAAGATACTCAAAATGATCAATTAGGCGTAGAAGATATCCTCTTTAAGCAGGGACTGCTTAGTGCCGACCAGCTCTCCTCTATCAAGCTGGAAGCGATTAACAGCGGATTGTCCACAGAACAGGTAATTACCCAACATCAGCTGGTACCTGCCCCTAAAATTCTGGCCGCCCGGGCCCAGCTTTTAGGAGTACCCTTTATTAATTTGGAAAGTAAGGCTATTTCTACTGAAGTTCTGGATCTTGTCCCCGAACCCGTGGCTCAAAAATACCACCTCATCCCCTTTGATAAAAAAGGTGACAAGCTTTTTGTGGCCATGGTAGATCCTTTAGACCTGCAAATTCTGCAGTTCGTAGAGAAAAAATCCGCTCTTTTCATCAAGCCTTACCTGGCTTCCATGGAGGATATAAACAAAGCTATCAATGACCAGTATTCCCAAAATTTAACCACCGAGGTGACATCGGCATTAGAGGAGGTTACAGCTTTACAAAAACCGGTTATAGAGGAACCGGATGATAAGGCTGAGGTTATTAAGGAGGCGCCTGTAGCAAATATTATTACCCAGCTTTTGGAATTTGCTGTTCATTCCCGGGCCTCCGATATTCATGTTGAGCCGTTGGAAGATAAAACCAGGGTCAGGTACCGTATAGACGGTATTTTACATGAGAAGATAATTCTGCCCCGGGGGGTGCATGATGCTTTGGTTTCCCGTATCAAAATTCTCTCCAATCTAAAAATTGAAGAAAAAAGACTTCCTCAGGATGGGCGTTTCACTTTCACCTCGGGCAGAGAGGTTTATGATCTCCGTATCTCCACTGTGCCGACCATCTTCGGGGAGAAGGTGGTCATGAGGTTGTTGCCCAAAAGTAACGTTGCCCCCACTCTCCCTGAGTTGGGACTCCGGGGTAGTGCCCTGAAAAATTTGGAAGTTCAGGTGCTCCGTCCTCACGGTATCATTCTGATTTGCGGACCGACCGGTTCCGGAAAAACGACCACCCTTTACTCGATCCTCAGTAAACTTACCACTACCAGGGTGAACGTGGTAACTATTGAGGACCCGGTTGAGTACCAGATCTCCGGAGCAAATCAGGTTCAGGCAAATCCCCAGATCGGTCTTACCTTTGCCTCGGCTCTGCGCTCGTTTTTACGCCAGGATCCGAATATCATGTTGGTGGGAGAGGTCCGTGATACGGAAACAGCGGAGTTGGCTATCCAAGCGGCTTTAACCGGTCACCAGGTGTTCTCAACTTTGCACACCAACTCTGCTTCCGGATCTTTGCCCCGTCTTTTGGATATGGGGATGGAACCGTTTCTTTTGGCCTCTTCCATGAACGGGGTGGTGGGGCAGCGGATTTTGCGCCGTATCTGTCCCCACTGCCGGACCACCTTTACCCCTCCTCCGGAGGTTGCAGGAAATATTCAGCAAATTTTGGGCAAACTTTCCTCTGTTGGTAAAGAGATCAAACTTTATAAAGGTTTGGGTTGTGATGCTTGCGGTCATGTGGGGTATTTAGGGCGGGTGGGAATATTTGAAGTTTTGCCGGTGTCTCCAAAAATTATGGACCTTATCTTAGAAAGGGCTTCCGCCCAAGCTATTGAAGCAACTGCCCGGGCAGAGGGGATGATCACTTTGAAGCAGGATGGATATATGAAGGTTTTAGAAGGGGTGACAACCCTGGAGGAGGTCTTGAGGGTCGCCGAAGACTAAGTCAAGAGGTAAAAGTTAAAAGTGCAAGTAAAAAGTGTAAAAGTACTGAAACTTTTGAATTTTGAATTCTTGTATGAACATAAATCAATTACTAGAACTGACTATTGCCCGCAACGCTTCCGACTTGCATTTGGTGGTGGGGTATCCGCCGATGCTTCGTATCCACGGAGAGCTCGTTCCTGTTGCCGGAAGCCCCGTTTTAACCCAAGCCGAAGTGGCAAGCTTGGTGGTGACGGTCCTCAATCCGGAGCAGAAGCAAGTTTATGACCAAAACCTGGAGCTGGACTTGGCAATCTCTTTTCAGGGTAAAGCCAGATTTAGGATTAACATTTTTCAGCAGCAGGGGTATATGTGTGCTGCTTTGAGACTTATCCCCGTGACTATCCCCGAGCTGGAAAGTTTAGGTTTGCCCCCGCCTGTCCAGAAACTGGTTAATTTAAAGCAGGGTCTGATTCTGGTAACCGGACCAACCGGTCACGGTAAGTCGACAACTTTGGCGGCTATGATTAACCGCATTAACAAAACCCGGGCCACCCACGTTTTAACTATTGAGGACCCTATTGAATATGTTTATCCCAAAGCGAAGGCTTTGATCTCCCAGCGGGAGATGTTGGTGGATACCAAGGATTGGGAGAACGCTTTAAGGGCAGCTTTAAGGGAAGATCCGGATGTGGTGCTGGTTGGCGAGATGAGGGATTATAAAACCATTTCCACCACCATTACCATTGCCGAAACCGGACACTTGGTTTTGGCTACCCTGCATACTAACTCGGCTGCCCAAACAGTTGACCGCATAATTGATGGTTTTCCCGAAAATCAACAACCTCAGATTAAATTACAGTTGGCGGCAGTTTTGGAAGCGGTTATCTCGCAGCGGCTCATACCCACCGTCTCTCCTGGTCGGGCGTTGGCAGTGGAATTACTACTGCGTACCCCGGCCCTGGCTTCACTAATCAGGGATAGTAAAACTCATCTTATTGATAACCTTATTCAAACTTCCGGAGAGTTAGGAATGGTGAACTTAGAGACTTCTTTGGCCAAACTCATCCGGGGTGGTGAGGTTAATTTTGAAACTGCTCAAAATTATGTTCTCCGGCCCGATCTTTTAGCAAAACTGGTGGGAGCCTAAGCGATGCCGAATTTTTCATATATTGCCAAAGATATGCAGGGTGAATACCACCGGGGGGATGTGGTAACCGTTGACGAGCATCATGCGGCTGAACTGCTAAGACGCAAGTCATTAATTGTTATCTCCATTAAAGCGGAGAAAAAATCCAGCGGCAAAATTTGGGATAAATATTTTAACCGTGTTTCTTTTAACGAGGTGGTGATGATGACCAGGCAGCTTGCGACGATGATCGGGGCGGGACTGGTGCTCTCTGAAGCTTTGGATATTTTGGAAGAGCAGCAGGAAAATCCGACGTTCAAAAAAGTTTTAGGTGAAGTTTCTTCTTCCATTAAAGGAGGACTTGATTTTGCTTCGGCTCTGGAAAAACATCCCGATGTTTTTCCTAACATTTATTCCAAATTAGTGCGGGCCGGACAGGCTTCGGGAAAATTGGATACGATCCTTATAAACCTCTCGGAGAACTTAGAAAAAGAGAGGGAATTTAAAAGCCGTGTGAAAGGCGCCATGGTTTACCCTGTGGTAGTGATGGGTATGATGGGAATGGTGATGCTCATTATGGTCTTTTTCGTCATGCCCAAGCTCATGGCCTTGTATAAAGATTCAGGGATAGAACTTCCTCTACCGACAAGAATTGTTTTAGCGTTTACCGGCTTTGTGGGTAATTTTTGGTGGGCTTTAGCCATTCTCGCCATTGTGGGAACTATAGCTTTGAAAAGATACCAGGCGACGAATGAAGGAAGACTGATTTTTGACCGTTTACTGCTTAAAGCTCCCATAGTGGGGAGAATTGTGAATCTGGTGATTCTTACTAACTTCACCAGGACCTTTGCCCTGCTTGTTTCTTCGGGGCTCTCTATTTTGGAAGCCATTAAAATTTCTGCTGAAGTAGTAGGTAACAGGATTTATAAAGACGGACTGGATATAGCTTACAGAGGGGTAGAGCGGGGTCTCTCCTTTTCCAGCCAGCTTTTAATACTGCCGGTTTTTCCCCACATTGTAGGACAGATGATGAAAACCGGCGAAGAAACAGGAAAAATTGATGAGATTATCTTTAAGATGGCCGACTATTTTGAGTCCGAGTCGGACCACTCTCTAAAAAACATTACCACTCTTATCGAACCGGTGGTGTTAGTGATACTGGGTGTGGGAGTGGCCTTTTTGGTGATCTCGGTTATTTTGCCGATTTACCAGTTGACCACAAATATTAAGTAAGGTTAAAAGTTTGGTATTGACTGAAATCGAAAACTGTGACAACAATAGATTAGAGAAGAGGAGGTGAGATAATTTGAGAAAAACTGCCCGTGGTTTTACACTTGTGGAACTTTTGGTGGTTATTGCCATTATCGCTGTATTGGCAGCCATTGTGGTATTGATTATTAATCCTCTGGAACTTATGAAGCGAAGCCGTGACGCTGCCAGATTCACCGACTTGGCTAATTTACAACAAGCTATTAATGTGGCTGCTCAGGAAGCAACCAGTTCAGGTGATGCTATCCTTTGTTATGATGCCAGTAATCCCGGCACACCCCTTACTTTGCCTTGTCCAGGAAGAAGTAATGGTTCGGATGGAAGGAATTCCAACGGAAGCGGTTGGATAAAGGTGAATTTAAGTGCTCAGAAGAGTGTTTCTGTTCCAACCTTGCCGGTTGATCCCATTAATGACGCTACTGCCCATTACACCTATTGTTCTGACGGCAGCGCTTGGGAGATTGATTCGATTTTAGAATCTGACCAGCAAGCGATTGCAAATGATCGTGATGGGAATGATGGAGGAAATGAACCTGATAAATATGAGGTGGGATCAGACTTGACTCTGATTGCTCCTAGCGGAGGGTCGTGTACCTATAGTCCGTAATTAGGTTGGGTATGAACAATAGCTTAGGATTAATTGTTTTTGGTTTTGTACTTGGGACAATATTAGGAAGTTTAGCAAAAGCTTTGGCAGACCGAAGTACAAAAAAGGTATCTTTTTGGGGAAGGTCGTACTGTTTAAGTTGCAAGAGAAAGCTTGCCTGGTACGACCTTTTTCCTGTTTTATCATATCTCTTATTAAAAGGCAGGTGCCGTTACTGCCATAAGAAAATTCCTTCCTTAAATTTAGGAGTAGAGATAGTTTTAGGAGTAACGGTAGCTTTTATCTTTGCCAGTACTCCTTCTGCCCTGGTCTTTCCGATGAATTTTACCTGGGACAACGTTTCCCTGCTTTTAGACCTGCTGTTTAAAATATTTACAGTGGTTGTTTTAGCCGTTGTTTTTTTGACGGATTTAAAGACAGGGTTAATTCCGGATCGTATTACATATCCTGCTGTGTTGATAAGCGCTGCTTATATCTTAGTTTCTTTAGGGTTAAAGATTTGGACTTTTTATCAAAGTATCCTCTCCTCGCCTTTTGGCAGTTATCTTTTACCTCCCCGTTCCCACTACTTTTCTGATGTTGTTCAAAGGTTAGTTTTAAACAAGGTTTGGGATATCAGTTGGGCCTTAGGGATGGCCCTGCTCTTTGTACTGTTAATAGTTGTCACCAAAGGAAGAGGCATGGGTTGGGGGGATGTGAAGTTTGTTCTCTTTTTAGGTCTGGCTTTAGGGTTTCCTCAAATTATGGTAGCCCTTCTCCTGGCCTTCCTCTTAGGGGCTGTATTTTCCCTGGGACTGATTGCTCTGGGAAGGAAAAGTTTTGGGCAAACTATTCCCTTTGGACCATTCCTCAGTTTGGGGGCTGTCTTAGCCTTTCTTTGGGCCCCACAAATTTTAAATTTGTATTTTTCCAGCTTCAAACTGGGGTATTGACAGGGTTTTTTAATTATGTAATTCTAGTTATAGTAAGATAAATTTATGAATATCCACCTGCCCAACCTTAAGAAGACTTCTGGTTTTACCCTCATTGAAATGCTGGTAGTGATTGCCATCATTGCCATTATCTCAGTCATTGCTATTACTCTTTATTCCAATGTTCAAGCAGATGCCAGGGATGGTAAAAGAAAAGCTGAGATGGAAGCCATTGCCAATGCTTTGGAGGTTAACAAAGATACAGCTACAGGTAAGTATGTGCCTTTAGTAGCAGCAACAATGTTTGGAGGTGGAGCGTTCCCTGGTGGAGGTTCTACTGCCTTAGATCCCTCTACTTATCCTTATTGTATTGCTGCTAGTACTACCTCGACTATTCCAAGTCAGGCAACAGATGCAGGACCTAGCTATGGTTTTACTACTGTTCCTGCCTGCCCCGCTACAGGAACAACATATAATTTGATAAATGGTTCGAATCCTTTGAATACCACAGTTTCATGGAGGCTATGTACAAGGTTGGAGAAACGTGGTACTGGTGAACTATTCTGTAGAACAAACGTTCAGTAGATCTGGTTAATAAATTCTCCTCCCCTTATCTTTCATTTTTAAGACATTGACATGGTACCCTAAAGAGATGATACTAAAATAAGCTGCCCTTATGAAAAATAATTCTTCTAAAGGTTTTACTTTGGTTGAGCTGATGGTGGTGATTGGTATAATTTCTATTTTGTCGGTTATTGGTTTAACAGCTTATGGAGTGGCAAGGGGTAAGGCTAATGACGGTAGGAGGAAAGCAGAAATTAAATCTATTACCGATTCTATTGAATCTTCCAAGGATTTTACCAACCGGGTTTACAGGTATACAATCGCTACCGCTGCTACCGATTTTCCCAGTAACGGTGGTGTCATTCCTAACGATCCTTCCGGGACCAGAAATTATTGTATCAGCACCAGTACTGCCGTTCCTATTAGTGTGCCTACTGATTGCACTGCTGCTACTAACCTCTGGCCAAGCGGAGGTTGTCCTACCGATCTTAACTGTGGAGGATCTCATTATGATAAAGTTAGCTCTGCTATCAGTAGCACAGGGGATTTAGGCAATACCACTCCGGTAAATGTTAAATCCTGGACGCTTTGTGCTGCTTTGGATCAAGAATCACCCCCTTTTTGTTTATCTAGTCTAGAAAGATGAAAGTCATGAAGGATAAAGGCTTTACCCGAACAAATTTAAGAACAAATTTGAGCGGGTTTACTCTTATTGAACTGCTGGTAGTTATTACCATTATGGCTATCCTGATAATCATCTCCATCAGCACTTTTTCCAGCTTTCAGAAAGGAGCTAGAGATGATAAAAGAAGGTCGGATTTAGGGGTTATCCAGAGCCTGCTGCAGCAGTATTACTCCGACCAGGGGTTTTTCCCTGCCCTGGCCCCAGCGCCTAACCCCTTAACCTTTGGATCTTCCTTGACTAACTGTACCGGCAATCCCAATATTAATCCTTGTAGCAGCCCTAATCCTACTAAAAATTATTCTAGTAAACTGCCAGTAGATCTCACTGCTACTACTCCCTTTCTATATCACCCTTATGCCAGTCTCAGTCCTCAAACTGAGTGTGATAACACTTCAGCTACCACAAAGTGTGTAATTTATTGTCTTTATGCCAAGATGGAGAAAACTTCGGATAAGCAAGATACTGCTTGCCCTAATACTTATGACCCTACCGTTGATGGGTATGAGGTCATATCTCCATGATGAGAAGACAAATAGTAAGATGTTCTCGACGTGGCTTGAACAGTAGGGCCAAGAAGGGATTCACTCTCATTGAGCTGCTAGTAACAGTAGCCATACTGACGCTTCTTGTAGCTATCGGAGCTTCTGTTTTTTCTTCAACCTTAAAAAATAACCATGACAAGAGAAGACTTCTGGATTTGGGTTCAATCTCCAAGGCCTTAGAGCTGTACCGTCACGATTGGCATTATTACCCTGCTTCTACTGCCTTTCCTGCTCCCGGTTCCCCTCTCTGTTCTCCAGACAGCTCTGGATCTCCCTGTAAAAAAGCAGATGGTAGTAATGGTAAAACCTATTTAGATCAGGTGCCGAAAGATCCCAGCACTGGACAGGGATATGTCTACCTAGCTTTACCGGTCTCTCCCGCTCCCTGTGAAGCCTATGGGGAGTGTGTAAGTTATGCCTTATGTGCCTGGCAGGAAGGTACTGGCACTTATGAGGTTCCCTCTGCTTGTGGTTCCCCTCAAACTTGTAATTCTACAACCTGTAAGATTGGTCTTTCTCCTCCCTGATTGAAAGTTAACCTAAAAGCTGGTACGGTTAAAGTATGCCCAAGGTAAACGGTTTCACCCTTATAAGTCTACTTTTGCTTCGCAAAAGATCTTGTAAGGGTTTCACCCTTATGGAACTTTTGGTAGCAGTAGCTATTATGGCAGGACTGGTGACTTTAGTTTTACCCCAATTGACCAAATATGCAACTTACGGATCTTTACAGGACGGAATGGAGCAGCTGCAGTCATCCCTCCGCGCAGCTCAAAATAACGCCTCATCCAGTACTAAATGCTCTGACGGGATCTCTGCTTCCTCTTGGTACCTAAGTTTTATCTACGATACTCCTTCATCCTCAGTTAAATCTTACCAGATCGGTCCTAAATGCTCTGATGGCACAACCCCCACTCCCACTACCTATAATCTGCCTACAGGGGTGAGTATTAAAAATAAAACGTCTCCTCCTGCTCATACCGGCATTGAGGTTAGTGCTTGCCACGGAATAGACCTGACTAATTTCGGAGCTGAGGTGTTCTTTGGTACGATCACTAACTTGGTAACTTTTCAGTTTGACAGCACTAATTCCGGCTGTCCTGCTTTTCAGCCTCAAAACAGGATGGTCATTACCTTGCAGCTTGATGGAGATCCCGCCCAAACCCGGGAGGTGACTATTGAAAAAGGAGGAGCAATTTACACCAACTAAAGATGATATCTAAAGACACTAAAGATCGGGAATCGGGACAAAGTTTAATCGAAGTTTTAGTGGCCTTGGTGGTCGCAGCCTTAGTTATCACGGCTCTCATTATCACCATTCTCACCGGGCTAAAAAATTCCCAATTTGCCCAAAAACAATCCCAGGCCACTAAGTATGCCCAGGAGGCAATAGATAAAATCCGGGGAATCCGGGACCGGGATGTAGCGGTGACAGCCAATTTTGGCAGTACTTCGGTGGCCAAATTTTCAGATTTGTGGAGTGTTCAAATCTCAGCTAGTACAGATTCGTCTTATTTTACTTTAGGGGTGGGCAGCCTTTCTCTTTCCCAGGTCCCGGTGGCCTCATCAGATGTAGATTTAGGCGACGGCTTATCCAGGCAGATCATGTTTTGGGATGATGCAACAAGCTTTGCACTGCAAAAACAGGTGACCGTCAAGGTAAAATGGACCGACAGCTCGGGGAGCCATGAGTCGAACTTACAGACAATTATTACGCCCCGCTAAAGAAGATGAAAAAAAAGCTTTGCCAGTTTGAAGGTTTTACTTTAATTGAGGTAATGATAGTCACGGTTGTAGTAGTGATACTGGGACTCATTACTACAGATGTTCTGACTCAGTCACTGCGGGGCCAAAGTAAGGTTAAAGTTATCAACCAGGTAAAACAAAACGGGCAGGTGATTTTGGAAAAATTAAGTTCGGAGATCCGCCAGGCAGAAAAAGTAGTTTGCACCGACCATAATACAACCGCTCCCAATGATTACGACACCCTGGTTATCTTCGGGCAAAACGCTTTGGTGGGTACACCCAGTGCCCAAATTACGGGAAACGGCTATACCAGATTCAGATTTTATAATGCCACCCCAGGTTCAAACGGCTACATCGCTTCCGACACTTTCTCTTTAGAAGATGCCCAAAATATCACCAGTGTCTTTGGTAACCTTTGTGTCTCCTCTGCTCCCCAACCGTCAGGTAAAAACTACCTCTCGGATCTAAGTTCAACAGGAGGAGTTTCTCTGTCACGGGAGGACAATATTACTCCAGTGTTTGACTGGGATTACCAGGCAGGTTATGGGGATTTGGTGACTGTTACCTTCCAAGCCTCTGAAGGCAAGAGGGCGGGAGGAACCTATGAGTCCCAGGTGGAATCGGGAGGGGTACCGTTTGCTACTACCGTGAAAGTCAGGGGGTCCAGATGAAATCTATAAATCAACGGGGACAGGTGGTAATTATTCTGCTTTTGGTGATGGTGGTGTCTTTGGCAGTAGGACTCTCGGTGGTGGGTAGAAGCATTACGGAAATTTCCACTTCTTCTAAAACGGAAGACTCCAGCCGGGCTTTTTCCGCGGCTGAGGCAGGTTTAGAAAAAGCTTTTCAGACTCCTATAGGGAACCCTGTCCCCACTGTGGCCTTTAATAATCAGTCCCAGGCCAATGTCAGTACCTCCCAATTACCCCTGGCAAATACCGCTTTAGAATACCCTCCCTTCGGTAAAGAGGGCTTTGCCCAATTTTGGTTTGCCAACTATACTGCCCCTTTGGATGCAGGTTTTCCACCTTGTTCTGTGCCCTGCTATAACCAAAACAGTTTTGAGGTTTACTTCGGTAAACCTGACGACCCGGACGGCAGTTATTACCGCTCTATTCCTGATGAGAAGCCGGCTATTGAAGTTCATGTAATCAGAAGAAATGGAACCTTCTATGAGGATAAAAAGTATTTTTATGATTCCTACTCAGGGACGGGAAACAGTGCCCGTAACCCTAGCTGGAGAGGTTGTAACCCGTTGAATCCTCCTGCTATTACCACTAATGATTCAACATCGGCTCAAAGTTCCTTTTATTGTAAGGTGACCGTTCCTCCTGACCCTGACGGCTTTACAGTGGACGCTACCCACTACCTGGTCATGGCCAGGGTAAGAGTTCTTTATACTAATTTAGCTCACCCGGTGGCGGTGAAACCTGTCTCCGGTTCCCTGCCCCCCCAGGCTGGTATTTACCGTTCCACGGGAACCGCCGGTAAATCCCAGAGGAGGCTGCAGGTTTTCCAGCAATCTTCGGTTTTGCCCCACTATTTTGATTATGTACTATTTTCGGCTGGAAGTTTAAGTAAAGCGACCCGTTAAATATGAAAAAGAAATTCTGCTCGTTTCAGGAAAAAGGTTCAACTTTAGTGGAGATTATTTTGGTAATTTTGATGGTGGGGTTTTTGGCGCTTTTAATTGCTAATCTTCCCTCCTCCCTCTCTTCCATTAATAAAAGCCGACATACTTCGGAAGCAAAAGACATCGTAAGTAGACAGATAGAAAATCTAAGAAAGCAGGGATTTACTAATCTTAATTTAACCGACGGAGAAACCGCTTTTCCCGATACCGATCTCTCCAACTTATCTTCGGGCAGTGCTGTTTACAAGGTAGAAAATTGTCCTTCGGAGGTTTGTCAACAATCGGAGGAAGCAAAAAAGGTCACCGTTAAGGTTTCCTGGAACGAGTCCGGGGATGCAAAATCCGTGGAACTTGTAACAATTGTCAGCGAAGGAGGTCTCTAAGGATCAGATGAAACAGGAGCAAGGCACAACTTTGATTGAAATACTGCTCGTTTCGGTCATTGCAGTAGTGGTGGGAGGATTACTTGTGGCTATTTTGGTAAACAATAGCGGTCTTTTTACAAAACAGACTGAACTTGTAGGCGAGGGTTTAAATTTAAATGACGGGATACGCCAGATTGATGACGGAGTGCGGGAAGCTGCAGGCGTGGTTGTAAGTTATGAGGTGGATTCTACTACCTATACTACCGGAGATAACACCTTAGTCCTGAAACTACCTGCTACCTCCGGCTCCGGCGTTATCAGCGACGCTTATGATTACCTGGTAGTCTCTGCCGATACTTCACTTCCCCAGGTGTTGCGCTTACAAGTTTTTCCTGATGCCCAAAGCACCCGTGCCTCCAAGAATATCGTTTTAAGTACAATTTTAAATTCCGTCCAGTTTTACTACCTTGACGAAAGCAGTGCTGCGGTTTCCCCCTCCCAGGCTGTGAAGGTAAAGGTTATACTCTCGGTGATACAAAAAAGCGGTCAAATCTCCTCTTCAAGATCAGCAACTATGACAACCAGTTTAAGGAATGCTCAATGAAAAGTAAATCGAAGGAAAAAGGGCAAGTTTTGGTACTGGCTTTAGTGGTGGTGGGATTGGTAATGGTGAACACCATCCTCATTGCGGGAGGGTCGTTAATCTTTTTCCAAAACAGCACTTACTCAGTTCAATCATCCCAGGCTTTAAACATTGCCGAAGCGGGGGTGGATAAAGCTCTGGCCTCTTTAAATGCCAACCCCGAAGGGTATAACGGAGAGAGCGAGACACCCCTTGGTCCCGGATCTTTCAGTGTGGAGATTACTACCAAGGATGCTTCAACTGATATTATTAAGGCTACCGGGTATATACCTAATAAAACCAGTCCTAAAGTTAAAAGAACCGTTTCGGTGGAGGTTTCCCAAGGGGTGGGAATTTCCTTTGTTTATGGAATATTGGTTGGTGAAGGAGGAATTACCATGGGTAACGGTTCGACGATCAACGGTTCGATTTACGCTAACAACAGTATCCTGGGAGGAAATAATGAGCTGATCACTGGCGATGCCATCGTGGCGGGAGGGACCCAGCCTGACTCTGACCAGCAAAGTGATTGTACCTCCTGTACTGATTTTGCTTTCGGAGCAAGTATCGGGGGAAACGACCGCTTGGATGTAGCCCAAAGCTTTAAACCTGCAACTACGGCGGTTATTAACAAAGTCTCTCTAAAACTTAAAAAGGTCGGTTCTCCGGCAAACGCTCCGGTAATGATTTTGGCTGACAATAACGGTGCTCCTAATAAAAATAGTATTTTGGCTATAGGAACGTTATCTGCTAACATGGTAACCACGCAGTACCCGCAGAACGGATTGGTTGATGTGGTTTTTACTTCTTCTTCTACGCTTACCACCGGAACTACCTATTGGCTTGTGGTAGCTCCTCAGAATTTAGATAACTCTGATTATTGGATTTTAGCAGAAGATACCTCATTTGGTTATATTGACGGTTCCCCCGCCTGGTCGGCTAACTGGCAGGCCAAAAATCCTTCCTGGAGTGCTGTGGCCGGTGATTTTGCTTTTCAGACATGGATGGGAGGTGTTGCTACCTCTATCTCCATGAATAACGGTTCGGTGGTCAGAGGTGATGTCCGGGCCCATACCATTGGTGGTATCACTGTGAATAAAGATGCCTACTACCAGTTGATTTCCGATTCTACGGTTTTGGGGACTTCCCATCAGGGGTATCCCGATCCTCAACCTATGCCCATGCCCATCTCCCAGTCAAATATTGATAAATGGAGATCCGATGCTGAAATATATGGTCTCATATCTTCGACAGATATTACAGGTTGTCCGGCAACTTTAGGTCCGGGTAAAATTGATGCCAATATTATCACTGATAATAATTGTCTTATTACCGTGACCACACCCATTTGGATTACCGGCAATCTCACTTTTGGTAACTCCACGATCTTTCAGATGGATCCAAGTTTAGGTTCCTCCTCAGGAGTAATTATTGTCGATGGGACGACTACCTTTCAAAACTCGGATAATTTACTGGGAACCGGCCAATCCGGGAGCTATCTAACCCTCCTCTCGGTATACGATTCCCGATCTTCGGGAACTGTCGCCATAAACACCGGAAACAGCTCGATCACCGGTATTTTATATGCGCCTTTCGGGATTATCTCTTTGAGTAATAATGCTAACTTTAAAGAGGCGGTAGCTTGGGGAATTAACATGGGAACGGGGACAATACTCACTTATGATAGTGGTTTAGTGAGTACTTTTTTCTCTGCCGGTCCTGGCGGGTCTTTTTCAGTTGTTAAAGGCACCTATCAGTTAAAGTAATAAAGAAGTTATGCTAAGATAGAATAAACCTAACCTATGGCTGACTTTGTAACCGGAATCGACATTGGCTCATCATCCATTAAAGCGGTGGTGCTCTCCCACCGGGAAAAACCGCCAAAGCTTATCGCTTTCGGAGCTGTGGCCACTCCCCAGCCTGGTATGGTATCTGAGACGGATATGGATCTAGAAGTGGTAGGGCATGCCATTAAAAATTTGATGGTTTCTCTAAAAGCTTCTAATTCTTTAGTAGTTGTTTCTTTGCCGGAATCAAAAATCTTTACCAGGGTGATAAACGATTTCCCATATCTATCCGATGACGAGCTGGCCTCCTCTATTCATTATTCGGCTGAAGAGTTTGTCCCTCTCCCCTCTGATGAGGTAAATTTATACTGGCAAATCATTAACCGTTCTAAAGAGAGAAACAATACCACTGTTTTTGTGGTAGCTTCTCCCAAAAATTCGGTTGCCAAATATCTGAAGGTTTTAGAAATGGCAAAGCTGAAGCCGATAGCTATTGAAACGGACCTGGTGGCGGTAACCCGCGCTTTGGTAGGAAGTAACCCCTTTGCCCCCACCACTTTGATCATTCAGTTAGGGGCAAGTTCCACTGATCTTGCCGTGGTTTCTAAATCCCTGATCCTTCTTACCAGATCAATCGGTACCGGAGGGTTAGCTTTAACCAGGGTAATTTCTCAGTACCTTAATTTTGAGCCTCAACAGGCTGAGGAATATAAAAAAGTTTATGGACTTCTTGAGGACCAGTTAGGAGGGAAAATTTATCAGACTTTGAAACCTCTGGCGGAAGTAATCGTTTCCGAGGCGCGGCGGGTAATGCAGGCTTTTCAGACTAAGTATCCCCAAAATCCCATCAAGAGGGTGGTGTTGGCGGGAGGTGGTGCTAAGCTTCCCGGTTTAGTGATATATCTTGCCACTAACTTAGGATTGGAAATTCAAGAAGCTGATCCTTGGGCCTATGTCGGTAAGGATAAGTCTCTGCAAGTAAGACAGCTGGCTAACACCATGCAGTATGCTGTAGCTGTGGGGCTGGCGATGTATGAGGAGTAACTAGATGAATATAACAAACACCTCTGTCAGTAAAGTAGCGATCAACCTCCTGCCTCCGGAAATTCTTCAACAAAGGAGGCATGATGCCAGACTTATTGCTATCAACAGAATTAGTGTGGGAGTTTTAATAGTACTCATCTTTTTTACTTCGGCTACCTTAACCTTGCGCTTTACTCAAAACAATAAGCTGCAAAAATCCGAACAAGCTTTGGTTTATGCCCAGTCCCAAATTTCTCAATTAGGGAACAAAGAGGCCAATATTGCTTTTTTGAAACAACGATTGGCAACAATTGAATCTTTGCAAGGCGCTGATATCACAACGCGGGCTGTCTTCAACCTGATCCTCTCGGCTCTCCCTTCCGGAGTCCAGATTACCGATTTGAGTATAGATAAAAAAGGGAAAGTGAATATCTCTTTAACCAGTGGATCTTTGGAATCAATAGATGCTTTACTTGCCAGCCTTACCCGTCAGGAAAATGATGATTTCGTTGCCAGGATAGATTTGGATGGGTTATCGGTGAGCAAAGGTTCCCTTTACCGGTTATCGTTAAAGATCGGACCTTAAAGGAAGTGGAAGTGGAAAAAATAAAAGAGCTATATTTAAGATATAAACTAATTGTCTGGCCCTTTTGTGTGGGTTTATCCTCTCTTGCCATTCTTGTTTTAGTTGTTATCCCCCAACTTTTTGCTTATCTTAATATTCAAAATGAAATTACCGAGCTGGAAAAAAGGACTTCTACTCTTGAGGTTAAGGCTCAAAATTTACAGCAGGTTGACGATGCTGCCAACAGAGAAAATCTTCAGATAGCTTTGACAATTTTACCCAGAGAGGCAGATGTACCGCAATCCATGGCGGTATTACAAAGTGTTATTGGCGAGTCGGAACTTCTTTTGAAAAATGCTGCTTATGTGCCCTCACGAATATCAGAGGGAGGTAAAAGCAACTTTCTTTTTGATGTTGAGATTGTGGGATCGGTAGAAAGTGTCAAAGATTTTTTAGCCAACTTACAGGAATCTCCCCGGGTCTTTCAAGTAGGTCAGATCAGTGCCCAATTTCAGAGGGATGGCTTGATGGATGTTACCTTGCCCATTGCTGTTTTCTATGATCCTACTATGAATGTGGGAAATCTATCTCCCGATAAACCGATACCGCAATTGAGTGATAAAGAAAAAGCCTTGCTGGCTAAACTTACCAAACTTATTCCCAAAGCCGTATCTTTGAGCCAAACTGACACCTCTTCTGTTCCTTTGGGTAAAAACGATCCTTTTGAGTAAAACCTTAGGCTAGAAGATCGGGACGGACCTTGAGGGTTCTTTGCAAAGACTGATCCTCCCGCCACTTTGCAATTTCCTGATGGTTACCTGAGACAAGTACTTGGGGAACAGTTTCTCCTTCAAAGACTTCTGGCCTGGTGTATTGGGAATATTCCAGCCTCCCTTTTAAAGATAGAGAAAAGCTCTCTTCTAAAGTTGCCTCCTCTTTTTTTAGAACACCGGGAAGAAGTCTGACAATAGCATCGGTGATGATTAAAGCAGGCAACTCTCCGCCCGTTAAGACAAAATCTCCTACTGATACCTCCTCATCAACGTAGTGGTCAATAAAGCGCTGATCCACTCCCTCATAGTGGCCGCAGACGATAATAAGGTTTTTTAAAAGAGAGTACTCTTTGGCTTTAGCTTGTTTAAAAACAGGTCCGGATGTAGACATGAGAATAGTTTTGATGCTTTTATTTTTCCGTTCTCTGCCCGCGGCTTTCTTCCAGGCTTTTGCCAGGATATCGGCTTTTAAAACCATTCCCGGTCCTCCTCCAAAAGGTCTACCGTCAACCACCTGGTGTCTTCCTTCTCCGAAGTTCCTAATATTCAAAAGCCGGTATTCTACCAGACTTTTTTTGGCAGCTCTACCTAAGATAGAAGAGGAAAGAAATGGTAGGAAAAGCTCGGGAAAGAGAGTAATGATGGTAATTTGCACGGGCTTACTACTTGACCTCTTGTAAGTTTACATTGACTCTCAGGTGACTGTTTTCTGCCATGGCCCGGGTGATTAAAAGCTTACGAATAGCTTTAATGGTTTGGCCGGAACGGCCGATAACTACTCCCATATCAGTTGGGTCAACTGTAAGATTAAAGTTTAAAAGACTCTCCTCTTTCTCCTCTTCAATTTTTACTGCTTCAGGTTTGGAAACTAAGTTTTTAACAATATACTCTAAGAGATCTTTCATTCTGCTTCTTTTTCAGCTTCTTGCGGGTCCTGCCGCTTCGGTGTCTCAGGTGCGTCCTTGCTCGTTTCACTTGCTGTGGTCGACGCCTGAGACCTCTCCTCCGCGTCACCCGCAGTAATCTCTTGATTTTCTTCCGCAGTTTCTTCTGCTAAAGTTTCAACTTCTGGTTCCTCTGCTGTTTTTTCCTGAGCCTTCTCTTCCACTTGTTTGGCAGGAACTTCAGGCTTCTTCTTCTCTTCTTTCTCCTTCTTGGGCTTTCTGGGGGGTCTTTGGGGGGCCTGCTTGGTCATTCTAAGGTATCCGTCAGAAAGCACTGCTCCCTGCTTGACCCAAAAATCCAAACGGTCTTTTTTCAAAATAACTTCATGGGGTTCGGTTAAGGGGTTGTAAGTTCCCAAAAGTTCGAGGTAAGCCCCGGTTCTTTTCTTTCTTTCATCCACAGCTACTACCCGGTAAAAGGGCCTCTTTTTAGCTCCGATTCTCATCAGTCTTATTTTGACCATGAAGATAAGTATAACTGATCTTAAGTTTTGATTCAAGCTAGGAAAATCTATGGTTGTTTATCTTTTGCGATAAACCTCATCGTGAGTGCCGAGGTCGAAAAAGATTGCCTCATCCTTTCTGAGGTAGTAAAGCATTCTGAGATTTTCCTCAATTGAAATACTCCATCTTTCTGCAAGTCCCCCTTTCAACTTGTGGTTTCTTAAGGATGGATGTAGATGATTCTGACGGAAAAATTTTAGTTGCTTCTGAATTTTTCTGAATAATTTAGGATTTTTAACTCTTAGGCTATTTAACTCCTTAACAAGATCAGTCGTTAAATAAAATTTCATCTAAGTTAAAGATCCCTAAAAAATTTATCAATATCTTCTACCCTGATTAACTTACCTGCCTTTTCCTCTCTCAAGGCTTTTTTAAATGCTTTCTCAGATCTCTCAGAAAGTTCAAACTCTGGATAGGTCATTTCTTCAACATCTTTCAAAATTAAGTGTCTAATATAGCCTGCTAGTGGCATACCAAATTTGCTGGCCTTGCTTTCTAAAAACTCCTTTAGGGCTAAAGGAAGATTGACCTTAATTTGAGTTTGCTCAGTAATCATGAGTTAATTTTATCACCATTTCCAGGACTTTTCAAGGACCAAATGGAAAATTATTTCTGCTAGCTTCTACTAACTTTTAACCCCTGATGTTGTTTGGCTTCAAACCTCGGGAAGTTTAGTAACTATTCCATAGTTAGGTGTTTAATATTTGCTAATTCCTGTTGATATCCAGCTTGGTCGTCGAGAAATTCTCTATATTTTTCTCCACTCTTGAAGAACTCTAAAATTAGCCTTGGGTTAACAAAAGTGTTATATGTGGATGAGTTAGATATGTAAATTGGTAATGAGGACCAGGGATATTCAGCGAATTTTTCCTGTTCTACTAAATAACTTGTGGAAGGATTTAGATGAATATATCTGGAAACATGAAGAAGTTGCTCATCTGTTTCTATTCTTTTACCTTTAAAAGCTGATTGGAATAAAGGCCCTATCCTACCCTCTTTGATGTTTAAATATTTAACATAACTATTTTGGACATTTCCCATAAAATTAATGATTCCCTTTTCTGAGATTTGCTTTAATAAAAGGTGAAAATGGTTAGGCATTAAACAGAAGGCCAATATTTCTACCAAAAGATCATTCTCTTTCTGGAGGTTATCTGTAATTTGCCGTCTTGAATCTAGTGGTGATTTCATAAACTGGGAAAAACTTGTAGGTGTATTTGTAAAACGGTAATAGTTCAGAGTGTCTAAAAATCTAGAGTAGTTATTAATTGAATAGAAGATTGGCAGATGAGCAACACCCCTATTGAAGATATGGTAAACCTGATTCTGGGCAAAGATAATACTTCTTGTAGGCACTTATTTTATAGTATTGCCAGTAGTTCTATTTTACAAGTAGAACATCCTGAGGTTGGAAGCTAACTAACCCCTGGGGTTAGAATAATTACAAATTAAGAGAAGATGGAATTTGGGGTGGTTCAGCTATTCTGTGGTAAATAGGGGCAAGAGGACAACCTTCAGCAGTGAACTCACTATCGAGAACAAAGTCTTTACCTGTAATCTCTTCTAAATCTCTTAAATTAATTCTGGCAAAATCAATAATATCTTTAGCTGTAAGTTGTTCTAATCTAAGAATTATTGATCTTGAGCCACAATCTATGTTAGCAAGGTACGATAAAACCCAACGAGTAAAAAGGCCCTCTTGCAAGTAGTAGGCACTTTTGGGGATATCGTCAATTAGCTGGTTTTTCTTTCTTTGGGACAAGAGTCGATTCCTCAGTATCGTCTCTACTTTTAGGGCATCTTGAGGAACTAGCGGTAAATCCTCTTCGCTATTTTCAATGATTGTATCCAATCTAGAGCGTAACTTAACCAAAATTATGCCACAAGCTGGCCAGGGGTTATAGATGGCTACTCTTCTGCTTGTAGTTGGATGCTCCCAATATTCGACTTGCCATCCGCAATAATTGGGTTCTCTAGATAATTCATGTTTACCTAAAGTTAGATCAGTACAACGAGCGATTAGTTGGTATTGTGGACAGACCATTAATTTAGGAAGACGTTTCCCGTCAATACCTTTAGGGATATACCGGGGTTGTCTATTTTTAGGTACAAAAACCCTTCCTATAAGTTTAGGTAAGAGCTCCTCTTCCAGTTCTACCCTCATTTGCAAATTATAAGTTTATTTATCTTTTTGCTCAACTCTTAGCAAAATGGTTAGAGATGAGTGAATAAAAATATACTTTATTTGGGGTTTAGATTTCTTATTAAGTTATTAAATTTTTGGAAGAGGGTGGTTTTGGTGGCAGAAGGTTCCATGCTTCCAGGAGGTCTTTTGCCTGTGATCTTTTGGACAAAGAGCAGGGTGAAGTATAAAAGAATGTAATAAAGTTTTCCATAATAATAGATGGAAGACTTTCTATGGATTTCTAAACTTTGGGTCCCTAACTGCTTGAAAGAGGCCCCATGGTGATGGATAAACTTAGCAGAAGGGATAAAATAGACAGGGATATTATTTCTAGCGAGCCTCCGGCAGTATTCATGGTCTTCAAAATAAGAAACGATGTTCTCATCTAGAAAGCCTATTCTATCTATAATTTTTCTGGGGATTAACATACAGGCTCCCACAATTCCCTCTACTTCGGTAACTGCTTCTGGTTTGGGAACATACATAAAGAAAGCCCCCTTGATATTTAAAAAGTATTCCTTAATTACTCCCCAAATTGTGGGAAAATGATAAACTGAATCTTGAGAACTGCCATCTGGGAAATATAATCTGCCTCCTAAAACAGCCTTTCCCTCAAAATTGTCAGCAGCTTTAGTTATCTCTGAAAGACAGTTGTCCCTGACCTCCATGTCAGAGTTGAGCATGAGAATATACTCCCCCCGGCAGTATCTCATAGCCCGGTTGTAACCTTTAGTAAAGCCGGTGTTTTCTTCATTTTGGAGGTACTTAACCTCAGGAAAATTCTTAACTAACTTATCGCAAGGGTCAATATGTCCGTTATCTAAAAGCACTACCTCGGTAAGCTGATCTTGAATACCGGAGGTTTTTTTGTAGATGCTTTGGAGCATTTTTTGAGTTAAGTCTGCAGTGTTGTAATTAACAATGGCCAGGGAAAGCTTAACGGGATAAAAGGGACGAGGAGAGTCTTGCTGGAACTGAGGGCTGGGGCCTCTGTTGTCTAAAAGGAAATCTATCACTCCCTGCCTTTGGGCTGGTCTACCGGTGAGGAGAAATCCAAAGGCCTGGCGAAGCAAGGCAAACTTGGTTCTTAATCTGGCATACCTAAAACCAAAGATAAGCCTGTTTCTGGTGACATAATAATCGGTAATCGGTGAACCGATACCGCTGGTTTGGGAGACCTTATGAAAAATACTGACGGTTCCATTATAATATTTTTTAAATCCGGCTCTGGTAATCCTTTGGGACAGATCGTTATCTTCAAAGTAAGCGTAAAAAGTTTCATCAAAAGTTCCCACCTTCTGTAAAACCTCTTTTTTAATGAGCAGACAGCATCCAGAGACAAAGTTAACCTGCTGCAATTTACTGAACTGACCACTATCCACCTCATCTATTCCCCAATGCTTTGAAATGATATTATCCCAATCAAACTCCCCTCCCCCATACCAAATAACTTTACCAAGATCTCCTTTTTTGTAATTTTCTTTATGGAATTCAAACCCCGGAGCAAAGTAAATTTTAGGGCTGACTAAGCCTATTTGAAGATCAGAGTCCAGGGTTTTGATAAGCTCAGATAAAAGATTTGGGCTGTCAATTAAAGTATCGTTGTTGATAATAAAATAATAATCAGCATCCCAGGCTTGGGCATATTCCAAGCCCCGATTGTACCCTCCGGTAAAGCCGGTATTACTCCCTGTTTGTAGTAGATCTATCCCAGGGTATGCTTTAAGGGTTTCCTGAGTACCGTTATCAGAGGAACCGTTGTCTACCACGATGGTTTTAATTTCCAAGCCTGTGGTTTCTAATTTTTTTAGAGACTCCAAAAACTCTAAGGTATCTTTCTCTCCGTTATAGTTAACAGTAATAACAGCTACTTTTTTCATTAGATTACAGTTAAGGCCTGCCAGTAAGCTTTTTGCCTTTGGGTGTTTCTTAATAAAGTAAAGATTACTAGTCTAAGAGCCAGCGATAAGGCCAATACTATTTTAATGAGAAAGTAGCTTTGGGGATAGTGTTGCTTAAAAAAACGTACCAGACCTTTGATTTCATTCAAAAGAGGTTTTTCCCAAAGATGCTGGCTGCTGGCTTTATCCAGGTGGGTAATGGTAATGGAAGGAACATAAAATATTTGAAAGCCTAAATCATTAATCCTTTTGGAAAGTTCCACCTCTTCTCCATACATAAAGATGGATTCATCAAAACCTCCTGTTTTTTCATAAACTTCTCTGGTCATCATAAAAAAAGCTCCCATGACCCACTCTGCCTGATGCTCATGATTCAGGAATGATTTGTCCCTGGGGTGTATTGGTTTGACCAACTTTTCTACCCCCGGAATGATGTTTAAGCCACTGATCCAAAGGATGGTGTTTAAAGGTGTTGGTAAGAATCCTGCGCTGACTTGAATATTGCCATTGGGCAGAATTTGCCGGCAGCCCAAGGCATCGCAATTGGGGTGGCTCTCAAAGTAGCGGAGAGATGTTTCTAAAGTACCCTCTTCAACATAAGAGTCTGAGTTTAAAAGTAGGATATAAGGGTATTGGGAGGCTTTCATGCCGATATTGTTACCTTTAGAAAAACCGGTGTTCTCATGAGAGACAATCAACTTTACCCAAGGGTGTCTTTGTTGAACCATCTCCAGGGAACCATCAGAGGAAGCATTTTCCACCACGATCACCTCAATCTTGTTTCGCAATTTTTTCTGACAACTGACGACTGACGACTGAAGTCTTTTCAGACACTCATCAGTGATCTCTTTGGTGTTAAAACTTAAAACAATAACAGAAAGGTTTAAATCATTCATATTTTAAGCCACTATTTATTTTAAGAATTCTCATTTTTTCTAAAAGATATATCCCTAAAAGGATAAACTCCCGTAGGCCCGGAAAGTACTGGTGATAGTAATGTTTCATAAAAAAGATCCTCATTGCTTCCGTGGCATGTTTGGCTGAAGTGATCTTTCTTTCCTTGGGAACGACGGCTTGGGAGGTGGATTGGAGTCCGGAAGATGAGCCTTTATAGTGGATAACTTTTCCTCCAGCATAGTAATAAGTTTTATATCCTAATTCTTTGACCTGGTAAAAGAACTCAATATCTTCCCCGTTCCAAAAGTAGTCACTGTCCCACCAGCCTATTTTATCTCCGACATCTCTTTTTACCATGAGAAATGTCCCGCTGCCGCACTCCATCTCATGGGTGGTGTTAATATCCAAGTAAGTAGCAGTATAACCTGAGAAAAGCTTAAGTTTAGGGAATCTTTTGGCCAGCCCTAAAAAGTAGGTTAAGGAGTTCCAGGGAGTGGGAAAACCCCGGTGGCAGGAGTAATCCAATTTACCATTAGGCAGCTCTACCCGGCAAGTTAAAGCTCCGATTTGGGGATCAGAGTTTAAAAGATCAAGGGATTTTTGGATGACATCACCGACAATTTTGGTATCTGGGTTTAAAAATAAAACAGCCGGGGCTTTAAGGAAAGGGATGGTATAATTATTGCCTTTGGAAAAACCTAAATTTTGTCCTGTTTGATAGCTTTCTATCCGGGGATAAGCCTTCTTGACTGCCTCTAAAGAGTTGTCAGAGGAACCGTTGTCTACCACCATGACCTGCCAGGAGTCTTTAGCATCTTTATTTTCATAGATTGAGCGGAGACAGTTCAGTAGTAACTCTTTAACATTGAAGCTGAGAATAACAATGGAAAGATCGTAAACTTTACTTTCTTCTTTTTGCTTCATGTGAGGTGTTCGGTGAGTTTTTTTAAAGCCTCTTTAGCAGAGTCTTCTTCAGCCTGTTGCTTGCTGGAACCGCTTCCCCGTCCGAGTAATTCGTCTTTGACAAATACACCCACGGTAAATTTTTTGGCGTGGTCGGGACCTATTGTGCCGATAATCTTATACTTAGGGGACACCTGAAACTTTTCCTGAACCATCTCCTGCAACTCGCTTTTAGGATCCCGGGGAGCACCTTTAGTAATTTCTGTGGCAAACAGAGGCAAAAGAGTCTGGTAAATAAAAGTTTGAGCTGCTTCAATCCCCAAATCCATAAAGATCGCCCCCAAGAGAGCCTCATAAGTGTTGGCCAATATTTGGGGGTTTTGCCGTCCTCCGGAAAACTCCTCTCCTTTGGACATGCGGAGAAATTTTCCTAAGGACAACTTTTGAGAGACGCGGGCTAAACTTTCCGTTTTAACAATATAAGAGCGTAAATTTGTGAGGTCCCCTTCCGCATCGTGGGCCCTTTTGTGGAAAAGAAAACCGGAAGTGATAAAAGACAAGATGGCATCGCCTAAAAACTCCAGCCTCTCATTGGATTCTTTAACCTCTTTGGCTTCATTAAGAAAAGAACGGTGAGTAAAGGCTGTCCGATAAAAAGAAAGGTTGTTTGGCTTTAAACGGAGGTTATTTAATATCTGTACAAATTCATCATTCATGCTTTTCCAACCTAAAGTATTACTCCAGGGATTTGTCTTCAATAAGCTCCACTACATCACCAATGGTCTTGATATGTTCAACCTCTCCCGGTTCAAAAACAATCTTAAAGCGGTGGGCTAAATCTGCCAAAAGGTCTGCCACTTCTACCGGGTTTAGTCCCATGTCATCCTGAAGTGAAGCTTCCATATCAATATCTGCCACCGGTAGAGTCAGGTTTTCCGCTATTGCTTCAATAATTTGTTGTTGATCAGCCATATTATTTGTTTAGTTTATTGTTCTCAATTACTTTTCCTAAAACTCCATTTATAAAGGCAGAGCTGGATTCTGAACCAAACTCTTTAGCCAGTTCTACTGCCTCATCCACCACCACCTTAAAAGGCGCGTCTTTTTTAATTATTAACTCAAAAACTGCTAAACGCAAGATACTTAAATCAATGCGGTTAATTTGGGTAAGAGGCCATTCCGGTGCAGCTTGAACAATCTCCTTGTCGATGACAGACAAATTAGCAACGACCTCTTTGCTTTGTTGCAGTTTAGGTTCCTGCTGCGGAGAAAATCCCCAAGCAAAGAGATCTTGGACAACATGTTTTCTCCTCTTATGCCTGACATCACGGGAAGTTTTCACTATTAACCTTCTTAAGCTCTGGTAACCTTGGTCTTTACTTTTGCTAAGACTGCCTTACCGCCATAATAACCGCAATTTTTACAAACCTGATGCGGAATGGTTAGTTCCTGGCAGTTTTTACAGCGTAACAACCCCATCTCCTCCAGCTTGATAGAGGCCCGTCTGGTGCGTTTTCTGGCTTTGCTGTGTTTTTTTTTCGGTTCTTGCGGCATAATTTTTTTGACCTTAGTCCGGTGAGACTTCCGGCGCCAAGCTAGACAATTTTCGCTTAAGATTGGGGTATTTGTCAAGGCTAGGATCTTGAGCCAAAACTTTTTGGGCTGCAGCTCTAGTTTTTTCAATCAGCGAGAGATTGGAAAGCGAGGCTATTTTCAGATTCCAACGACCGCTTTGGGCGGTGCCGAAAACCTCTCCCCCGCCCCGAATTTTCAGGTCTAACTCAGATAAAGTGAGGCCATCATGAATCCTTTCCAGGTTTTTCAGACGGTTTATCACTTGAGGGTTTTCTTCTTCCGTGAAGAGAAAAGCGTATGATTGTTGTTCTCCCCTTCCTACCCTCCCTCTGAGCTGGTGTAGTTGAGCTAGCCCAAACCTCTCACCTCCCTCAATAACCATTATAGTGGCGTTGGGTACGTCAACTCCCACCTCTACAACTGAAGTAGAGACTAGAATATCCAGCTCGTGGTTTTTAAAAGCATTAATAGCCGCCTCTTTTTCCTTAGACTTAAGTCTTCCGTGTAAAAGTCCTAGTCTTAATTTGGGAAAAACCTGCTTTTGCAACCTTTCGTATTCTACCTTGGCAGCTTTAGCCGAAGCTTGAGTTTCTGATTCTTCTATCAACGGGGTAATAATGTAAGCTTGTTCCTCTTCCTTGATATGGTTTTCAATAAATTTATAGGCATCCAATCTCTTGCTTTGGGGGACAAAATATGTTCGAACAACTTTTCTCCCCACCGGCATCTGATCAATCACTGAGAGATCCAGATCACCATAGATGGTTAAAGCCACAGTTCTGGGAATAGGGGTAGCAGTCATTGTTAAAAAATGAGGAGACTCTGCTTTGTCTCTAAGAAGAGTCCTTTGCTCTACTCCAAATCTTTGTTGCTCATCAACAACCACCAGCCCAACGTTATTAAGCTCCAGGCTTTTAGAAAGAAGGGCATGGGTGCCAACAATAACAGGAAGATCACCCTGTATCCTTTTCCTGCTTCCGGTATAAATTCCCACCTTGATTCCAAAAGGTTCCAGTAATCTGGATAGAGTATCAAAATGCTGGAAAGCTAAAATTTCGGTGGGAGCCATAATGATCGATTTAAGATTGTTTAAGTGTGCTAAGTAAATAACGGCTGCTGCCACCACAGTTTTTCCTGAACCAACCTCTCCCTGAACTAAGCGGTTCATGGGGAAATTTTTGGATAAGTCTGTAACTACCTCCTGAATAACTCTTTTTTGGGCATCAGTAAGCTGAAATGATAAGCTGGTAAAAAACATGTCAAGAGAATCCTTCTCTACTTCAAAAGAATGGGTAAGTTTCTTTTCTCTCCACTGTAATTTTGTCTTTTGAGTAGCTAGCTGGATATAGAATAGTTCATCACAAGATAGTCGTTTTTTAGCTTATTTAGATTGATCAAATTTTTGGGGAAAATGAATTTGTTCTATGGCCTTGGAAAGTGGTAGTAGGTTCTGCTGAATAAAGTCCGGTATAGGATCTTCAATTTGAGGTAAGGCGTGGGGTAAAACTGCGGCGATCTTTATGCGAAGCCACTTGGAGTTGATGCCATAAGTTTCCGGATAGATGGGAACCAATCTTCCGGTATGGAGACCTAACTCCCGAGGTTTAAAATCCTCAACCTCGGGAGTTGGTGTTACTTTCTCCCATTCTGGAGAAACGAGGGTAAGTTTTGAACCAGAACGGTCTACTTTGGCTGAAACTTGGATCTTATCACCAACTTTTAAATTCTTTATAAGCCAGGGTTGGTTAAACCACACCAGCTCGATAGAGCCACTTCCATCATTTAAGGTGGCTTTGGTAAGAACTCTTCTGAATCTGGTATAAGTATTTTTGATGGCCCAGACATCACCTTTAAAAGTTACAGTGTCACCAAATTTAGCTTCAGAGATTTTAGAGATCTTAGAAAAATCATCATACCTGAAGGGGTAATGATTAATTAAATCTTCTACAGTAAAAAGTTCTAGCCTTTCTAATCTCTTAGCTATAGCAGGCCCTACTCCAGAAAGATATTTCAAGGATGTGGTTAACTCCATAGAAGGAATTATAAACGAAGTTTTCAAGCTTTGCTTATATCAAGTTATGGAGTAGGTTTCTTTCTGAAGTCAAAAGCCAATTCATCTCCGGCTATATGAAAGCCAGTTGCTTCCCAGGATTTGTCGCTAATTTGCTTATTAAGCTGAGCTGTGATTAACGTGTTGATATTGGAGATAGCATTATCAATCTCCGCTCTTTTTAACACTACAGCGCCTGTTAGCTCCATTTGCAGTGGGATAACTGAAACTCCTCCAGTGGGATTGTTATCGATCCTAATATTAAATTTTGCACTGCCCACGGGAGCACCAAATTTTTTAACTGGTATTTTTCCGCTTAGAAAAAGTTGACCGTTATCCATACGTGGAATCAGTTCTTCAATATGCGCGCCTGAACCCAACGGAATAGTTTTTAAATAATTAACTACCTCTTGAGGAGTAGCCTTGGGACTGGCAGTAGGGTTGGGACTTTCGGCAAGTTCTCTATCTATCCGGGCAGGTAAGGCTTCGGGTTGGGGGCGAGTTGCTTCTACCGTTATTGGTTGTATGGTAGTTGTTGGCTGAACAGCTGGAGCTATGGTTGGGGTTATAACTGTAGCTACTGGAGTTGGTGATGCAGAAGGTATAACTATGGGAGAAGGTGTTGGGGTTCTGGCTGTACTTGTTGATCTCCTGCCAGCACGTCCAGAGCTTACAGCTGGAGTTGGAATGGTCCCTCCTGTTAGCTTTTGATTTTTAAGTTCATTAATTCGGTTCCTACTCTCTCTAGCGTACTCTCTTAAGTCTTCTTTCAATTTAGAAATATCAATCAGGATAACTTTACCGCTTTCTACTTTATATTTGATGTTGAGGAAACCGAGAGCCCTCTTTACATTGTCAGAGTTTACTCCTACTCCGTAGTCTTCAATTGTAGCGTTGATATCGTTTTGCAGATGCTCAATATCCATAGTATCTATAGATTCTGCAGCTACAGTTTTTGAACGCCAATCATTTTCTCGGATTCCCTGACGGGAATCAAAGTCACTCCATTGACGAACAATAGGCCTACCTTGACGGTAATAACTTACGCCCCTCCTTGGATTTGTCACAATCCATGCAGGATTAATGTAATCAATGGGAAAATTATCTTTTGTTAAGCCTCCATTTCTAGGACGTCTTCCATCCTTAATCATTTTGGAAAGATCGACATCTTGACCGGCGCCGTGATCTTCAATGTATCCGCCAATAGCCGCATAGATAGAAGATTTCATGGTGAAGTTAGCTCCAGATGAACCGATAGCCCTTTTACTTGGTGAATGTCGTATGGTGGCATCAATATACTGAATGAAGCGATTAGCGACATGGAATCCTGGGTATTGAATAAACGATTCAGGATCCCAATCAATTTTGCCCAAGGCGGCGTCGATATGCTTTTTTTGGGGATTCTCGTAATCGCGGATGATGGCATTGATATAACCCTTAGAGACAAGCTCAGCATCAGCATCATTGGTGGCCATAATTAGATCCGCATGAATTGGGTTGGTTCTTTTCCTTGATCGGAGTAGTGCCATGTCGGCAACATACTTAGAGATTATTCCCATTGGCTGACGAGCAGGAAAGACTTTTTCAATTATCCGAGCCTTAATCTCCGGATGCTCTCTTTGAAACTTCTTAACTTCTGAAGCGGTATTATCTGGAGTGGTACCGTCTGGTCTATTCAAAAAAAGAATGATTTCGTATTTACCTGGATCGATTAAGTTACCCTTAGAATCTCGTTGATCAGTATATTGAAGCAGTGTTTTATAGATATTCTTTCCTTCTTGGTGTGATGCTGCTGCAATACAAACAGCTACCCTACATTCACTGGTCATTGGTTCACCGATAGTACTATTCATTCTTTCCAACTCTTGTTTATATTCCGGTGATTGTTGTGATAAATACCAATCAATCTCCTCATTGGCATTTAGTGTTCCCTGAGGGTTAGAATTTAATCTTGGAGATCTTCTTTGTTCGTAAAACGACCTTTCTTCTGCGGTAGGTTCACCTCCTGGGTAATAAATAATAATTCTCCTGTCTATAGGTTCCAAGGGATGTCTGGGGGCAAAGGGTATGGGAATAATCGGTGGAGGTGCAAGTTCAGTTGGCGGCGGCGGAGTAAACTCTGTGGCATTTGGTGGGTCTATATTGATAATTTCATGAGTTACCGGAGGAAGAGGTGGTACCTCACCTGGTAAAAAGCGCTCAGAGGTTAGTGAATGAAGTATGGTGCCTCCGGGGACTTGTCCGGAATTTACTAAGTCACCTGCTTTAAGCAATGTACCATCCTGTTTTTCCAGGAAGGCTGAGGCAATAGACTCGACACCTCGCAGGTGACCGTTTGAGGGATCAAACAACTCTGTAGGCAGTTTAGCATTACCAAGAGCATCAGAGGGGACCATGATTTGCTTACCATTTGTCAGATCGACCACAAAAACCATATCGGAAAGTCTTAGTCCATGATTATTCTGGATTAACCTGTCGAGTTGTGGGTCATCAGCTGGCGCAACTCCTGTTAAGTGCGATTGGATTAACCCTCCGTGGATTTCCCCGCCAAAATTTAGTTCACCTGGGTTACCCATACCGTGTCGTAAGTCACCGGGAATTACCTGACCGTCTTTCATAACACCGACTTGGTATTCTCCTCCCAGGTGCAAAGTTAATTCATTATGGGTGTGATTTCCTGTTGCTGAAACAATATCTGGTCGCAGGACATGAAAGTTCCAGGTCTTTTTAAACTGATCAGTTTCAATAATGCCTCGGGTTTTTAGGGCATCTGGGTTTTGGCTAAGGAGCTGGTCCAAAACTGTTCCTCCCGAAGCTTGAGAGTTAATGATTTCAGTATGAATTCCCCAAGCTTCATTATGAAGACGGTCGGTGAATACAGTCCAGTCAATGTTGGCATTTTCAGGGTTGGCTTTATCAAAAGTAAAGCTGCCGTCAGGATTAATTATTCCATGAGCGATGGTTTTGGTTGGCCAGTCCTCAATGGCAATGGTGTGATTTGGTGCGTCTAAATTAATGATTGTATTGCCATGGGTAAAGATTTCATGTTGGTTCCCACTTATATAATCCTGAATTTTTTCATGAATATTCAAATCTGGATTGGTATAAGCATGATTTTGCCATCCTGATCCTTCCACAAATTGTCTAACATTAGAAGGAAGGTTACTAACATCTCCGGAGGTAATAATATGACCATCTGGGGTAAGATGCATGGGTGGCCCAGTTATTTGGTGCTGGTTGGTATCAAGGAAGTCTACTTTGTGTTCTCCTGTGCTTTGATCAAAGAAGGTGCGCATGGTTAGATCGTGGCTAATTGGAGTATTTCCAGGGTGGTTATAAAGCTCTTTAGCGGTATCCGAAGCAAATCCTTGGGCTCTGGTTGGGTTCATCCAGTCCAAGGGATTCCAGGAAAGATCTCCCTTGGTCAGTTTCTCCAGTACCGTATCCCCGATTTGCTGATTAAAGACGTGTCTGCCTATTTGGGCCCAAGCTTCTTGAGTAATTAGTCCCCCGGCAAATCCTGCAACACCTGCGAAAACTCCCGCTCCGATAGCATTTCTTAATCTGTAGTGAGCAAATGCCCGGTCCTGTTGCTCACGGTTTTTAGTAAAACGATTGCTCCACTCTCCGGAAAAGCGATTAGACAGTGCCGTAATATCAACTTCCGAAAGACCAGCATCTCTTAAAGCTTTGGTACTTTGAACTATGGCTTTGACTAACTCTAGCCGGCCTTGTTCTACCAAGGTTCGGCCATAAACATCTGGACGTCCTCCTGTAAACTTAATTAAATCAACTTTCTCACGGGCAGAAAAATCAAGACGTGTCCTAATCTCAGTCATTCGGCGGGTCAGCGCTTCTTGGTTCGCTGCGACAGTCAAATCAGCCGCCAGTAATTCCTGCATTGACCTACGGTCTGTGGTGGTAAGCATTTCCTGCCCGCCGCCATTTAAGAGTTCATTTACTGAGGCGACATTGTAATCATATCTTTGCAGCGCTTCTCGTCGGTGGGCGGTGTTGGAATCAAATTGAGCATTATAGGCAACATTTTCTACCTGATAAGAAGCTCTGTCGACTTTGAGATCATAATTTCGGCGGAAAGCAGCAAAAAGTCCTCCTGCAAGCATCCCTGCTCCGGGAACCCAGACCATAGCTTTGGCACCCATGTTTGCTGCACGCATTAATCCATAGGTACCCAAAGAAAAGGCAATTCCGATAGTGGCGGGGTTAATTAAAATTCCTGTTAGCCTGTGTCTTTCTGCCCAAGCTACAGCCCGGTCTACCTGATTAAAGTTGGCTTGAGTCTCGGCTGCCCAACTGGTGTTGGCCAGTTGGATTCTAACAACCTCGTTTAGTTGTTCTATGGCATATTTGTGAGCAGCTAAGTCTGCTCGAACTGCCTCAGCTGTTTCTAAGATATCAGAAGCAAAATAATTTGCCAGTCTCCCAAATTGTGTGGCATCTCTACCAAAAATAGCTTGGACATCAGGATTATTTTGGTGTTGCTCGACAAAGGCTCTTAGAACTCTTTGTACATCAGCCGCATTTTGAATTTGTGCACCAAGAAGAGGGCTGTCGGCGCCGTTTACAATCGGCCTGATAATGTCACTCATGATGGATTCCTTGAGGGCTCCGGTTGCTTCACGAAGAGTGGTCCCTTCAAGGTTAATTCCCTCTTGAGCCTGGGTTTTAATTTGCTCTACCTTGGATCGTCCGGCTACTCTCTCCCTATCAATATTTTCATTGGCATTCTTCATGGCGTTATGCACAACGTCCATATCTAGGTAAGAGTTGTTATTGGCAATCATCGCGCTTTCAGCTCTACCTATATATTGTTGGCGGTAATATTCTTCGAGGATTCTTAAGCGGATCTTTCTTGGCCAATTTAATGGATTAAAGGCACTCCCTCGACGCATCTCACCTCTAAGTTGCTCTTCGGCAAGCTCAGCTGCGCGCTTTCGAATATCGACGTCCCGTCTGGCAATCACAAAATCCCGGCGAATTTCCTGAACAGTACTTCCGTCATCATGCTGGTTATCTTGATGATGCTGATCCTCTTGCTGTTTCTCTTTTTGTTTAGGTGGAGGTACAAGTTCCCGGCGTTTAGTAATAGTTTGGGAGGCTTGGAAATAGTCCTCTTGAGGATTGCCTGTTGTGAGCCTCGGATCAACTTGTATCCTGTCGTATTCTTGTTTTACCCTGGCATTTAGACGTGCTCGTTGGGTTCGGTTGGGAATTCGGTAATAAGACTTACTGTTTCTAATAAGGATGCCACGGTAATCTTGGTACTGGTTCACCTCATCCTCGGAAAGCTTATCGCTTTTAATCTGTTCGGTTAAAAAATCAATCAGTTCGTCAACCGGCATGTATTCCCGTTGACGATACTCGTGGCCCTGCTCGTCCTTAAAATGATTAAGATAATAAAATCTGTCTTGGTCGATTGTTTTAGCCTTGGCTCCACGGATCAATTCTCGGGCTGCTTGTTCTTTTGGGGTTAATTTATCTTCAGGAACTTTTTCCAAAACAGCATAGGAGGCATTTAACGCCTCCACAACTTGTTCCCGAGTTTCACGCTTCTCTGCAGTCCTACTTGCCTCGGTAGTAGGTATTCCAGTTCCAATCTCTACTGTGTTATCCATAGCTTTACGCCTCAGCCGGTTTTACAGCTTGGTCACTTGCTTTTGGGGCATTTCTGGCCACAGAAACATTTCCTAAATAAAGATCGCGAAATTCCATAAAAGCTTTTGCAAATACATCCTCTGTATTTGGCATATGCTCCTTTAGAAATTGCTCAATTTCTGACTTTGGCTTCTTCTCCTCGTTCATTTGAATGAAAGTGTCCAGATTTTCTGCTGGTAAATTATCTATTATGGTAGAGGTGAGAAAATTATCTAAACGGGCACAAAGCTCTTTCATCATCTCCTCTTTCATTTCCGCGTCTAGTGCATTCATCCCTGCATCTTGCAGGAGACCTTCTAGAAAACTTCTGACTTCAGATGGAATACTAAGTGCTCTACTAGTTGGAACAGCATCTTGAGTTGCTGTTTGATTATCGTCCATTAACTCACCTTCCTTTCTTGAATATATCCAGTATTTCATTAATAAGAAAAGGTTGTCAAGGAGTTCCCCTGCCTCTATACTCAAATAAATGGTAATCTCCTGGTGGGTTTTTTTTGTAGTTTTTGTGGGGGAATTATTCCTCTTATTTTGGCTTTCTCATTTACTCACCTCTTATTTTGCTCGAGCGTTTTATAGATTGACCCGAAGCCGAAGTTTCACAGTCTCCTTTTTAGCCCTTCTTTATCTTCCTGGAACCATCATTCATGAACTGGCACATATGCTGGTGGCAGCTTTGATGTTTGTACCTGTAGGAGAGATTGAGATATTCCCGGTAATGGAAGGAGATAATATTAGGCTGGGAAGTGCGGAAATTGGGCAAACAGATATGTTAAGAAGACTCATTATTGGTATGGCTCCCATCTTGGTAGGACTAGGGATAATACTTCTCATTCTCATCTGGGGACAAGATAGCTTAAGTGGCAAACTTCCCCTCTGGCAGGTACTTCTAACCTTTTATACTGTATTTGAGATCTCTAATACCATGTTCTCCAGTAAAAAAGACTTGGAGGGAGCCTTGGCTTTTTTAGGAGCTTTTCTCTCTGTGGCGATATTAAGCCTGGCAGGTTTATATCTTACCAAGAACCTTTCCTGGTTAGAAAGTTTGAGATTCCTAAACTTTTCTGGACTGACCTCATTTTTGATAACTGTTGATAAATTATTACTGGTTCCTATAGGTTTAAATTTAAGCCTATTGGTTTTTTCTAAGGTCTTAAAAAGGTGAAGTAAATCACAGCAAGCTGACTTCTTGTATGATACCATTTTGTCCAGTTGACACTTGAGGCCTATAGGGATATTATGTCAACATTGTTGTAGTTTTTATTTATGAGATTAACAGAAATGGTGCCATCCGAGAGTTCTAGAGAGCCCGGGGCTTTAGCCAAGGTTATCCCTTTTCCAGTAGGGGGTAGAATGGAGCCAGGGAAAGTTTATTTAGGTGTGGAACAAGCTAAAGAAATAATTTTAGGACGATTAGCTCGAAAGAAACAGGGTGTGGAGGATTGGCAATCCCAAATTTCTTTCCTAGGGGAGAAGAAAGCGGAGTTGGAAACTTCTTTAGGGGAGCAATGTATGGGCAGAGAAAGGTTTTTTGTTGGAGGAAGAGATCTCTTTAGGGCCAGTAGGAGATATACAGAGGACCCTTTAAGGATGGCGAAGTCAAGAGGGCGTTGTCTGATCCGGGCTTATAGAAAAGGATTAATTGCTGGTGAAGACTCAATGGACCAAAATATAGTTTCTCTGGCTCGTGATACTGTGGACAAGAGTGATCAATTAAGGGCGGCCAGGCGAAGTTTAAGAGATGAGAAGAGGGGTGATCAAAGAGGGAAGGAACGTTTTGACCCCTGGTTATCTTACCTCAGTAATCAAGGAAAGGTTGAAGATAATATCCAATGTTTAGAGATAGCACTGCGAAGATTAGACCGCAGGGATAAAACTTACCATGATACCATTTCCCGCGTAATTTTGGATGATAGAAAGACAGGGCTAGATGCGGAACAAGATACCATGGTTTTGACTCAAGTCGGAGAGAGGAGTGAGAGGGAAAGAGTTAGCCTTTCTAAATTATATGAAACAGCATTAGCAAGGAGGCCAGAGCAGTTGGGAAGCTACAGGGGACATGACCGGTTTATGCTGAATCTTATTTCTACTGCTAAAGCTCATCAGTCTGAGGCTGTTCTAGAGTGGAGGAAGGCACAAGGTATAGGTGTACTCAGGGAGGTTCAAGATATGAGAAAAAAATGGGAAGCTCAAGATGCTCAGAAAGTTCCTCAAGGTGGATTTTTAGCTCGATTTAAGGAGAAGATGGTCTTGGGGTGCCAGAGAGCCTTGCGTTTATTCTCTCTCCGGTTACCTGAAAATTCTTCTCCCCTACCTGTGTAGTTGTCCTCGTTAAAAATTACTAAAAAGTGGTAAAAGGGAAAAAAGGAGAATAGAAATTGTACCTAGGGCAGTAATTATTATCCAAATGATTCTGTATTTCTTAGTAAAACCATCCATGAGTATATTCTAACTCTTTACAGTAAGTCTTTCAATTTCCTCTAAAGCTGCTTTTCTTTGAGGATCTTCAAAGTAAATCCTCGCTGGTTCCAGCTTTTCTATTAACCATTCAGCTACAGTAGTTTTTAAATCCTGAGGGTGGAGTTTTTTCTCAGCATAATCCCTTTCCAGATCTTCATAAGAAGTGTATGTTAGATCCCCTCCCCACTTTTCATCTCTTTTAACAGTAAAAGTGGTGGGATTGTAAAAGATTAAATATTTGGTCCAATCTAAAATAGGATTAAATTCCACTTCCCCCTCCGGGCAATATGCATTGTTAACCTTTCTTTGTATCTCTTCAGGAGAATCAGTAATAAAAAGAGCTGTATCGGGCTTGGATTTACTCATCTTTAAAGCTGTTATAAGATCAGCTTTCTCTTCATAAGACAAGCTTTTATTAAAATTCTGGTCGTTCTTTTCTCCTAAGGGTTTTAGACCCATGATAAGGTGATGGTGAATGGCAATTGGTTTTTCAAATCCCAAGTCCTTTGCTGCATCTCTGGCGACGATATGAACGTTTCTTTGATCAGTTCCTGCATGGGCGATATTGACTCCTAGTTGAAAAATATCTGCAGCCTGCATAGCAGGATAAAAAAGTGTGGCAGTGTTTGAGGATTCCCCAGCTACTCTTCCCATAATATCTGTGGAACGCATCATTCGGGAAATTGTTGTGCCTTTTGCCACTTTAATTGTTTTGGCCCAAAATTCAGGGTGCTCACTATAAATCTCACTTCCCTGCATAAAAACTAAGTCATCCGGATTTCCTCCAACACAGATATAGGCAGCTTTCATGGCTTCAGAAAAAAATTCTCGGGCCATCTTTTGAGCGGTCTCTAGTGTGCCATCAAGTTTGTTGTTAATCCACCCATGCCAATCTGCTAACCAGATAATTGTCTTTGCTCCGGACTCGTGGATCTCTTTGACTTTTTGCATGACAGCGATACCTTGACCTAAGTGAACTTTTCCGGAAATTTCGAAACCTATATAGTGGATTAAGGGTTTTCCAGATTCAATTAAAGCCTTAAGCTCTTCCGGAGTTAAAACCTCCTCTAAGTTTCTGGTGATGAGATTAAATTTTTCTTCACTAGTCATATCCTGATTATATACCAACCTTAATAGAACCTAAAATTATTTTCGTGTTCCCACTTGAAGTGTGGGAAGGTGAAATATATCATATGAGTATGTTAAATCCTCCTTTTGTTTCTGGTGAGTTTTATCATATCTACAACAGAGGTGTGGAAAAGAGAGGAATTTTTATGGGTAAGAGAGATTATTGGCGTTTTTTGGAAACCTTGGACTATTACCGAAGAGAACCAGTCCCAATGAAACTTTCAGATTTTAGAAGAGGTGTGATAAAGATGAAGAAGATAGAAGATCAAAAAGAGATGATAAGAATATACTGTTTTTGTTTAATGCCAAACCATTTTCACCTCTTAATTCAACAGCTTGAGGACGGAGGCGTGACACTTTTTTTGAGGAAAGTTTCTGATAGCTATACAAGGTACTTCAACACCAAATATGAACGTGTTGGCTCTCTCTTTCAGGGTCCATTTAAAGCCAGGTTAATTGAAAATGAAGAATATCTCCTTCAGCTTTCTAAATACATCCATAGGAATCCCTTGGGTTTTAGATTCCCACATGGAGTGTGGGAAGGTGAAAATAACTACTATTCATCATATAGAGCTTATATCTCTGGTAAACAACACCCATTTTGTGATATTGAGACAATTATCTCTTATTTTTCTAAGACTAATCCTAATTTAAGTTATCAAGCCTTTGTTGAAGAAACAGAGATAGAAGATCCTACCCTGTATTCCCTATCTATTGATGAAGAGGTGTAAAGTTTTTAGATTCCCACATGGAGTGTGGGAAGGTGAAAATTGTTGGGATTATATATTTTCTTCTTGAAATATCTAGAGTTTATGTTAGCATGGTAGGATGGAACCCGAACAAACCCCGACAAAAAAGCTTGATCAAATTAAAGATACTGCTAAAGTTTCCTGGCAGCTTTTAAAGCTGGTTTGGAAAGTGGACCGCTGGCTCTTTTTAGGAGCTGCTGGTTCTACCTTGGTCCCTGCCTTTATCCCCTTTATCAATATCTATATTTATAAACTGGTGATTGATTTGGTGGTGGGAGTGGTAAGCGGAACCCCTTTTGATCCCAGCAAGTTTTATCCGCTTCTCGCCCTTCGGGTTGCCACTTATTTTTTCCAGGAGGTAGCCTTCAGGACTCAGGACTTAGTGGAACGAATACTTTGGACTAAGGTTCCGATGGTCATTAGTGAACTGATGTTGAATAAAATTACTTCTTTGGATGTCCATTACTTTGAAAACAGCAAATTTAGGGATCTTATAGATAAAGCTCGGGAAAGTTATAATTACCGTCCCCAGCAGCTGGTAGACCAACTTTTCTTTGGCTTTCAGAATTTACTCCAAGTAATGATAGCCTTTGTGGCTATTGCTAAGCTGAACTGGTTTTTGGTGGTTTTAGTGTCTTTAGTAGCTATTCCTGAGTTTATTAATCAGTCTAAGCAATCTAAACTGGCCTGGGGAATTTGGTCTGACAACACTCCTTATAGGAAAAGACATGGTTACCTGCAGCATATCCTCCAGGGTCCCAGAGAGGCCAAAGAGATAAAACTTTTTAGTTTAGCAAAACAATTTATTAAAGAGATCCAAGGTATTCAGCAGAAGTTTTATGAGGATAATACCGGCTTGGCAAAAAGGAACTACTTTTTGAATCTAATCTTTAATGGTCTTTCTACAGCAGTGTTTGTAGGAGTAGAAATCTTTGTTATCTTTGAGGCTTTAACCAAAAAAGTGACTGTTGGTGATATCAACTTTTATACCGGGGTAGTTTCTAACTTTCAAAATGGTTTAGGAGGGCTATTTAGAAACATCAATGGAATTTTTGATAACAGTCTGTATATAAAAAACATCTTTGAGGTTTTGGAGCTGGAATCTATAATTAAGATTCCAGAACATCCTGTGGCTTTAAATCTGGCTAAAGCTCCCAGAATTGAATTTAAAAATGTTGATTTTAAATATCCGGAGAGTGAAAAGTATATCCTCAAGGGGTTTTCTTTAGTGATAGAGTCTGGAGAGAAAGTGGCATTTGTGGGAGAAAACGGAGCAGGTAAATCTACCGTTATCAAGCTTTTAGCCAGGTTTTATGATGTGGATGGGGGTGAGATTCTAATCAACGGAGTAAACATTAAAGATCTTGATTTGGAAGGGTGGTACAAGGCTTTGGGAATCCTCTTCCAGGATTTTAATAAGTATGATCATACAGTCCGGGAGAATATTGCTTTTGGAAGATCCTACAAAGAAGCTGGACTGGCTGAGGTGATCAAAGCCTCTACCTCCGCCGGAGCTCATCGGATGATTAAAACTTTAGATAAAGGATATGAACAGATGCTGGGTAAAACCTTTGAGGAAGGGATTGAGTTGTCAGGTGGGCAATGGCAAAAGATCGCTTTGGCCAGAGCCTTTTTTAGAAATGCTCCGGTATTAGTACTTGATGAGCCCACAGCTTCTATTGATGCCAAGGCAGAATCAGAGATTTTTAGCAGAGTGGAAAGGCTTTCCAAAGAAAAAACCGTTGTTATCATCTCCCACCGTTTTTCCACAGTGAGGAATGCTGATAAAATTTATGTTATTAAAAATGGAGCTATTACTGAATCAGGAGAACACCAAAGTTTAATGAAATTAGATGGTCAATATGCCTCTCTTTTTAAACTCCAGGCTAAAGGTTACCAATAATTATTTTTTAAACAGGTTGGCGTTTTCTTTAAGAGAAGATATTGGTTGTTGTCCAATAATCTCACTCATCAATGTTTCAACTAGGTTAACTGATATACGGTCGTCGTGAAGTTGTATTGTTACGAGTTGATGTAAAACCTCACTCACAATAGGACATGCACGGGTGCTAAGTCTAGATCCTTCACAAAAGGGGTTGGGTGAGGATAAAGCTTCGCGTAGCTTGCAGCGCCCGCTAGCTGCGGTACATTTTAATGGAAGCCCATCACGGTAACGGTGAGGACAATTAGCTTGGATCAAATATTGATCGGAAGTGATTGCTCTTTCACTTACTTGCTCTTTCATCTTATCCAAGATTATAACACAGGTTCATAAAATCCTTTTACTTTTACAAAGATAAAGATTATTAAAATCACCTACATGTTTAGTTTGACAAAGATTTTTAACTGCCTTATATTATCCTTCAGCTTTGCCCATACTGCCTGCCATTTTTGTTTCCATACTATTATCTACTCCCTTAATATTGGGAGTTTTATCTAAATTTGAGTTCCCACACTCCATGTGGGAAGGTGAAAAGTTTTCACAGGCCATGCCACTGCCCAGTATACCAACTATACCTCCAGTGCCTATTATCCCCTCTTTGCCTGTAAAGCCAATATCTAAACCTACCTTAACTCCTACATTAACCCCAGCAAAAGTTTCTACTCCTACACCTACCAAAATTCCAATAACTCCCACCTCATTACCTACCCTCTCCCAAAGGGATTATATAATGAAGCAGATCAATGATTATCGACAGTCCCAGGGTTTAGCAGAGGTTAAAACTGATTTATACACTTGTAACTTTGCTGCTGTCAGGGCTTCTGAAGTCACTGCTAACTTTAACCATGATGGTTTTACTAACAGAGTAAACAGCAAGAATCTTCCTTATCCCTCGTATCATAAAATTGTGGAAAATATTGCCATGAACTCAAACTATCAAGGTGTGGTTCCTGTCTGGATTGCTTCTTCCGGTCATGCTGCTAACCTTCGAGCTAACACTACCTACGGATGTATAGCTTTCAGCAACAACTGTTATACCTATGAAAGTTGGACACCTTGAAAAGTTTACATAAAAACTGCTCGGGTTCTCGAAAGTATTGGCTCCCCGAGCAGTTTTATTTGTAGGTAAACATATACTACTGCATACCTCCGTTTCCTGCCTCTTCCCCTGCCTCACCTTGTGGTGCGGGTTCGGAAGCTGCTGGTTCTGATGCTGCCGGAGCAGCTGGATCAGGTATAGTTGGTGCAGGAACTGCGGGCTCTGTTGGTTCAACTGGAGCTGCTGGAGCAGCAGGATCTGCAGCTGGAACAACAGGAGTATCAGTTGTTGGTACTTGTGTTGGATCGTCCATTAAATTCACCTCCTCTCAAAAGCAGTTTGTCCTTTTATATTAAGTACAGCATACTAAAACGTCAATACGGCCTTGACTCTCCAAGCTCGCCTCGGGTAAAATGTACTGTTGTGGAAATCCAACTCGCTGCAGAAACCATCGGTCATTTAGGACCAATCCCTCTTACTAACTCTATGTTGGTAACCTTTGTGACAACTATTTTACTTTCCGCGGTGGCAATTTTTGCTACCCGCAGTGTTCAAGTAGTCCCGGCCGGTTTACAGAACGTTTTTGAATTTGCCATTGAAGCAGTTTATGACTTAACTGAGGATTTAGCCCATTCCAAGGCTAAAGTATTTTTCCCCCTGATCATGACTTTTTTCCTTTTTATTATTACTGCCAATTGGCTGGGGCTTTTACCTGGGTTTGGTACCATCGGTTTCAACGAGATTCACAAAGGCAAGCAAGTTTTTGTGCCACTTTTACGCTCTATTAATGCTGACCTTAATACCACCCTAGCCTTAGCTTTGATCTCTGTTATTGCTACCCATATTTTAGCTGTAAGGTATCTTGGCATTTTAGATTATTTTAAAAAGTGGTTTAATTTAAACCCCATCTTTTTATTTGTGGGACTTTTAGAGTTAGTGGGAGAATTTACCAAGATAGTCTCCCTTTCCTTCCGGTTATTTGGTAATATATTTGCAGGAGAGATTGTGTTGGCAACAATTGCCGGGATCTTTGCTTTTGTTGTTCCTCTCCCCTTTTATTTTTTGGAAATTATTGTGGGTTTTGTGCAGGCAGCGGTGTTTATGATGCTGACACTGACTTTTATGGTGCTTTTATCGGAAAAACAGGGAGAATAAAATGATTAAATTAAAGAAAGGAGTTATTAAATGCCTGAAGGTTTAGCTTCTGCTATCGCTATCGGCGCCGGGGCACTTGGTCCGGCTTTGGGAATCGGCTTAATTGGTATGAAAGCCATGGAAGCCATTGGTAGAAATCCCGAAGCCTCAAATAAGGTTTTACCTCCCATGCTTTTGGGAATGGCCTTTGCTGAAGCCATTGCTATTTATGCGTTGGTGATAGCTTTTACAAAGTGACATGGATTCCTGCTTTCGCTCGCCTCGCTGAAGCTCCGACGAAGCGGGCGGGAATGACAGTTGTATATTATGGATATTTTAACTAATTTTGGTGTTAAACCAATTTTATTGATGGCGCAGGTCGTCAATTTTTTGATCCTGCTCTTTATTTTAAAGAGGTTTCTTTATAAACCACTTTTGAAGGCCCTGGATCAGAGAAAGCAGCGGATTGCTGACAGTTTAAGGAATGCCGAAGAGATTGAGAAGAGGCTGGAGCAAACTACCAAGGAGCGTGAAGAGAGGTTAAAAAAGGCTTCCAGGGAGGCGGAGGAGATTTTAGCTGAGGCTGCTAAGACTGCGGATAGGATTGTGGCCGAAGCCCACCTTAAAGCAGGTCATGATATTAAAAAATTAATGGAGAAATCAAAGGATGCTATGGAGCAGGAACGGGGTAAGTTGCACCAGGAAATCCGGGGAGAGCTGGCAGATTTGGTAGCAGCAAGTCTGCAGAAGGTAACAGGGAAGATTATTACCACGAAAGACCAAAAAGAGATGATTCAAAGATCTGTGGAAGGACTGGCTTGAAAAAAGATAAACAGATAAAACTTTTAGTAATGAAACTTGTTTCGGAGAGCTTTAACGGCAAGGGTGAGGTGGTGGAAGAAAAGGTGAGGAAATGTTTAGGTGTTTTAAAACAGTTACCCTTACCAAAAGCTATCGCTGCTCTGACTGAGTATTGGAAAGGAGTTAAAAGAGAGATGACAAAAACAACTTTGGAAATAGAAAGCGCTGTGCCTTTAACGGCAGAGCAGGTACAAAAAGTGGTTTCCGGGATGAAGATTCACTTCTCCATTACCAAGGTCAAAAACAGTGTTAACCCGGGCCTTTTAGGAGGTATGAGAGTTAAAATAAGCGACTTGGTTTACGATGACTCGGTAGGAAAAAAAGTTTTGCAACTGAAGGAGGCAATCCATGAGTGATATTTTAAGTTTAGTAGAAAAACAGATTAAAGATCTGAAGCTGGAAGCGGTCAAAGAAAATATTGGTACCGTGGTGGAGGTGGGAGA